>NZ_DLSO01000131.1:0-17878 GCF_002500165.1 Gordonia sp. UBA7860
AGGACTTTGCCGTGACCCTGGTCGGGCTGCAGAGTCGCAAAACTGAGGCGTGCGCAGTCTGTGAGGTTGGCATTCACGGCGAACGCCGAGCCCGGCACGAACGCGACGCCGCGCGACACAGCGACGTTCAGTAGCTTGTCGGTATCGACGTCAGGCAACCGCACCCAACAGAACATGCCGCCCGAGGGTGGCGCGTACTCGACGGAGTCGCCGAACTCGTCGTCGAGTGCAGACGCCAAAGACTGCGCGCGAGAAGAATATTCGGACGTCATTGCGCGGACGTGGGCGTCGAACCACGCCGTGTCCGCGAGCAGATCAGCCACCATCAGTTGGTTGAGTGTGGAGCCGCACAGGTCGGCACACTGCTTGAGTCGCTCGATGAGGGCCACGACTCCCGGGTCTGCATTCAACCATCCGACACGTAGTGCCGGAGCAAGTGTCTTCGACGCCGAGCCGAGTCGGATCGTCCGTCCGCCAGGAATGGGGGCGGGTGGCGCGCTGCGGAATCCGAGGCGGCCGTAGGGATCGTCCTCGACGATCCAGAACCCGTACCGTTCGGCAAGGTCCGCCAGCTGCTCGCGGGTGGACGTGCTCGCGGTGATCCCTGATGGATTATGGAAATTGTTGACCGTGTGCACGAGTCGAGGGCGGGTTCCGCCCTCGAGAAGCTCGACCAGCGCTGCTACGTTCGTCCCCTCATTCGTGATCGGCAGGGCGACGATTGCGGCGCGCGCACACTGAAATGCCTGCAGCGCACCGACGTACACGGGGTCGTCGACGACGACGACGTCATCGGGATCGATGATCGCCTGGGCGAGCAACGACAACGCTTGCTGAGAACCGTGGGTCAGCAGGATTCGTGAGGGGTCGACGCCTTCGACCATCGCCACCGCGTCGCGACAGTGCGACGCTCCGCGGCTCGTCGTGTACTGCAGGGCGCCGGGGCGGCCCATGACCCGTGCCGCGGCGTCGGCGATGCGGTCGGTAGGAATGAGGTCGGTCGCGGGAAGGCCGCCCGCCAGGCTCAGCATCTCGGGTTGCTCGGTGACGGCGAGGAGATTGCGAATCGCCGATCCTCGCACGGCTCGGAGCGCTGCTGATTCGTTCGGGACTGCTGGGATTGTCGTGGAATGCGGCATGCGGCACCACTCCTGCTCTCGGGGGACGGAACGTGGAGGTGATGCGGATGGTCACCGTGAAGGCGCGCGAGGTTGGATCGCCTGCCGACAGCGTAGTGGGGAATCCCATTAAATAATATTGGAGTCTCATATAATGAGATAGACCCGAGTATGGTCACGCGTGGTGCGCGGGGCCTCGGTAATGAAAATGACTATCGTTTACAATAGTGGGATGAAAGTACGTAATTCGCTTCGCTCGCTGAAGAACAAGCCAGGAGCCCAGGTGGTCCGCCGTCGGGGGCGCCTCTTTGTCATCAACAAGAAGGACCCTCGGTACAAGGGGCGCCAGGGCTGAGTCCGGCCATCTGGCGCGGAATCTGCAATGGCACCAGCGTCGTAACGATTCGGGTGGGGCGTTGATGGCCGATCTCAGCAGTAGTCGGAGTTCATGCGCCTGGTGTCGTACGCCCACATGGCGATCTCGACGCGGTTGCGCGCGCCGAGTTTCGCCATCAACGAGGCAACGTGGGTTTTGACGGTGCTCATGCCGACGAAGAGTTCTGTGGCGATCTCGGCGTTGGTCCGTCCCCGAGCCACGAGCGTGAGCACCTCTTCTTCGCGCTGGGTGAGTGGGTCCACGGGTTGGACCGGAACGGCCGGCGCCTGATCGGCGAAAGTCGCCAGTAGTCGACGGGTGATGTTGGGGGCGATCAACGCGTCGCCGCGAGCTGCGGCATGAATGGCCTGGACGAGGAGGTCGGGCCCGGCATCCTTGAGGAGGAAACCGCGAGCGCCGGCGCGCAGCGCGCCGAGAACGTACTCGTCGAGGTCGAAGGTGGTGATCACGACGACCGCCAGCGGATCGGTCACTTCTGGCCCGGCCATGCGCCGCGTCACCTCGACGCCGTCGAGCCCAGGCATCCGGATGTCGACAAGGAGGACGTCGGGACGCAAGCTGGTCGCCAACTCGAGCGCAGTCAAACCGTCTCCTGCCTTCCCCACAACAGCGATGTCGGGTTGGGCGTCCAAGATCATCACCAGACCCGCCAGAACGAGGTCCTGGTCGTCGGCGACGACAACGCGAATGCTCATGCCGGCCCCTGCTGCATCGGCAACACGGACTCGACCATCCAGCCGCCCTCGGGGCGCGGCCCGGCGCGCAACGATCCGCCGAGAATTTCGACGCGCTCGGTCATTCCCAGCAGGCCGAACCCATGCTCTGGGACAGACCCCGGTTCGGTCTGTCCGTCGTCACTGACGCGCAGCCTGACGGCGTCGCCCTCACGGCGCACCTCGATCTCGACGCGGGCCGCACCCGGCGCGTGCCGTACCGCGTTGGTCAGCGATTCCTGTGCGATGCGGTAGATCGCGGAGTCCACAGGTCGCGTCAGTCCGGTCAGCGAACCGTCCAGCACGACCGCCACGGTGGGCGTGGCATCGGTCCGCGCCAAAGCAGGTAGATCCGCGACGCCCAACTGCGGCGAGTAAGAGGTGGGCTCCGCGTCGCGTAGCAGCCGAACCATCGACCGCATCTCCCCAAGGGTTCGACTCGCTTCTGACTCGATCGCAGCAAAGACCGCGGCCGCCTTCTCAGGGTGGCTACCCGCGATTACGCCACCGGCTTGCGCCTGCACCGCGATCGCAGAGACATGGTGGGCGACGGTGTCGTGCAACTCGCGCGCCAGCGCCACCCGCTCCTGATTGCGTACGTCACGCTGTCGCCGCTGCTCGAGGTCGGCGCGATAACGGAACACCGCCGCGAGTGCTACGCACAACAGCAGCAGAACGCTGCCGCCGAATACATCTGCCCAACGTGCGGAGGAAGCCCACATTCCAAGTGCGGCAACGGCCGCCACGAACGCTGCGCCCAGGACAGCGTCGCGGCCCGAACCCCATCGCACCACGGAGTAGAGCAGAATCAGAACCGCCAGCACGGAATAGAGGCCGACGTCGGTGGTGTGCGTGACGAGTTGACACACCGACAGCAGTCCGGCGACGCCCCATCCGATCAGTGCGGCTGTCAACGGTCGTTTCCGCCGCCAGACGAGCGGGGGAATGAGCACCAACGCGAGAACGGTGATCAGCGGCCGCCAGGACACATCCGGCCGAGCGATGCCCTCGACCACGACGGCAGCGGCAAACACGACCACGAGCGTCCAGTCGAGCCGCCCGATGGGGGGCGCGTCGGCGGGACGCGGCTCGTGCCAGAGGGCGCGCCAGACAGTGACCACTTCTCCAGCCTAGGGATCGGTGACCGCACGCGTAACCGCCGAAAGTACGAGACAACGACCCCACCATCGGCCGGTGAATTACGACCTCCGGCACGATGTCTGCGCCGCCGGCTTTGAGTGATCGTGGACTCACCGATCCGCACGACAGCCACGGAGTTCACGATGAGTACACGCCAATCCGCCACTGCGACAAGAAATGATCAGACACTGGAAGACCAGCAGGTTCCGGTACAGGCCAAGCTCGCCGCAGCGTGGACGAGCTTCATGTTTCTGTACGCATACGTCGACATTCTCGGCTTCTTCACGCCCGGCATAGTGAAGGACATCCTCGACGGTCGGGTGTACGAGTTCGATCTCTCCCAGACCTTTTCGGTCACGGCGCTGACCCTCGTGGCCATCCCGATCTTCATGGTGGTGCTGTCGACGACGCTTCCGGCCCGCGTGAACCGCATCACCAACCTCGCAGTGGCCGCGCTGTATGTCCCCATCACAGCGTTCAACGTGGCAGGCGGCTCGTGGCTGTACTTCTACGGTCTGGGCGTCGTCTTGGAATTGATCCTGCTGGCCCTCATCGTGCGATACGCCTGGACATTCACCACGGGACCACGCCGGCGTCCTCGAAAAGACCGCCGGTCGGACCGTCGTCGGGAAGAGTTGCCAACCTGATGGCGATCGCCGCGCCCTGCTCGGGCGTCCGCACTCCGCTGAAGCCGTTCAGGTCGGTGGCGACGAAGCCGGGTTACGCGGCGTTGATCAGGATGTTGGTGTCTGCGAGGGCATGTACGTACTGCAGCATCACCGCGTTGAGAAATGTCTTCGACGGTGGATAGGCAATCGCGACAGGTCCTGTGGTGGTGAGGCTCGCGTCGCCGGACTGTCGGTTCAACGACCCGACGCTGCTGGACATGTTGACGATTCGCGGTGCTGTCGACTAGCCGTCACCTGGTGCCGTCGAACGAATGGGAGGTGGCATGGAAACCCGAGAGTTGCGTTACTTCATCGCCGTCGCCGACGAATTGCATTTCGGCCGAGCGGCAAGACGATTGGGCATTGCCCAGTCCCCGTTGTCGCGAGCGATCAGTCAACTCGAACGTCGGCTTGGTATTCAGTTGTTGCAACGTGACAGTCGGTCCGTGCGCCTGACCCCTGCCGGTGGCGTTCTACTCGAGGAAGGACGCATTGCGCTCGACGCCGTCGACGCCGCAGAACAACGCACTCGACGTGCCGCCGCCGAGACCACCGCTCAGCCCGGGATCGTCCTTGCCACCAAAGCGGGTGCCTCCAACGAGTTGTTGGCGAAGCTCTTGCACGCATACTCGGCCGAGCCGGGGGCCAGTCGTGTCGACGTCACACTCTGCAGACCAGGCGAGCAGGCGTATCTCCTGCGCACCGGGCGCGCAGACGTCGCAATCCTCCACCTTCCCTACGACGACGCCACGGCCTTCGACACCGAAGAACTCGTTACCGAGGGGCAGGTTGCAGTCCTGCCGGCTGGGCACCCCCTGACGCTCCGAGAGACCCTGCTTCTGGAGGATGTGGACCTGGCGGAGTTTCCGCCGCCTCGGTGGCCGAGGTCCGACGGCACCTACGCTGCTGGCCCGGGACCCGAGATTCATAGCCATGCGCAACTGCTTCAGTTGATTTCACTCGGGCGGACGCTGATGGTCGCGCCGGACTCATGCAGATCCCAGTTGCCCGAGGACCTGGTGGCCGTCCCGGTTGTCGATGCCCCTAACGTCACGACTGTCATCGCCTGGCCGGAACGCGGCCGATCCCTGGCCGTTGCCCACCTTGTCCGGACAGCGCTGACAATGTAGCGCCGCGTAGTCACTGCGATTGCGCACTTGAAGGCATACGCCGACACGCGGCCGAAGCTGTTGCGCCTGAGCGTGCGGATCGTCGCTGGGACACCGAAAGTCCGCGTCGTCGGCGGCGCCTCTGACCTCGGCGCTTCGTGTCTGGTTTGTCTACCGTCTCGCACCGGGTTGCTTCCGTCGTACGACAGAGTTGGGGCACACGAACAGCTGTCCTACGCACGGACCCACTGCAGAAGACGGCGGCGGCTAGTGTCATGAGCCGTGGGTGATTCAACATTGAGCGGTGTCGAGGCAGTCGAAATTGCCAGCGAGCTTCCAGGGGTCAGTGCGTGGGTGTCGCCTATCACCATCACTCCCCTCGGGTTGGGCTTCAGCGTCTACGCGAAAACGGACGTTCGCGGCGTTCGCTATCACGTGTCGGCGGTGACTGAACTCGCAGGCGAAACTGTATGGATCGGCGGCAGCAATTCGGCCGATGCAAAATTCTCTATGACACAGCTGTGGTGGAAAGTTGAGCCGGATCAGGTCCAGTGGCCGCTGACGATCCGAATTTACGAGGCTGACGGGCACGACCCGGCAGACCGGCGGCACATCGAGACGTTAACGGCAGCCCGCCAACTCTGAACGATGACGAAGGCCCACCGAATTGCTCGGCGGGGTCCGTCGTTGTCGGCGGGTCAGGTTGGTGAACCCCACCTGTGTCACTGACAATGTCTACGGTAGGGACGTGTCTGAACGTCAGGACTCGACGCCGCCCCTGATCGAACTCGCAATCTACGTGGCGCGACCGCCGGAAGTCGCATGGCGAGCGTTGACTGAGCCGGACCTGATGGCGCGATGGCTTTCGTGCACTGTCGGCTTCGTCGCAAAGGTGGGGACCACCTTCATCGTCGAAGTTGCCGTCCCCGATCATTCCGCTGCCGAGATGGCGTGCCAGGTCGCGGCCGCCGACGCTCCTGAGCACCTCGCATACAGCTGGACCGACCTCCGCGGAGATCCACCTGTTCGATGGATGATCGACTATCGCCTGACGTCCCACGGCAGGGGTAGCCGGTTGTTCTGGCAGATGAGCGGCTTCGACGTCGAGGATCGCTCTCAGCGATTCGCGCGCAACGGGATCGAGCGATCATGGGACCGGACGATACTGCCGAAGTTCGCCGCCGTCGTGAACTCGATTGACGGCGAGTAGGTGAGCTGTTGAGTGTCGCGCACGACTTACGAAACCCGCTCCGACGTAGGTCGGAGCGGGTTTCTTGTCTGTGGGCCTGAGGGGACGACGATAGAACCTCATACTTACGCAGGAACCAGTTCGCGAAGTCGGATCGCAGTCTCAGGAACATCGAGTTCGCCACCAGCAACCGCCGTCACGAGCGACTCCGCCTCTTCGGCATCCAGGACTGTCGTAATCCACAGTGGCGCAGCACCATTCACAATCAGAAACATCCAGGCAGCAGCCCACGCTGTTCGCTTGTTTCCATCCAGCAGGGCCTGGGTCGTTGCAAATGAATGCAAAATCGCGGCAGCCTTGTCCCAAAGCGTCGGGAAGGCGTCGGTCCCAAACGCCGTCGAGGCCGGCCGAAGGACGTTTGCTGCGAACTGAGCATTGTCGCCGACGACAACCAGGAACTTGCAGGCGCGAGAACCTGCCGCCAAAATCTCCGACCCGGTGAGGTACGCGGTCACGCCAAGCGGCGATTGAGTTCAGCAGACCAATCAGCCACCTGCGTGGCGACGAGCTCGATGTACGCCGCCCGCACTTCAGGTGTCATTGATTCGATATCTGGAGCGTCGTTGGCCTCCGGGTCCACGCTGCCGACCCGCGCAGCCTCCGAATACTCCGCACTGCCAGCTGCCGATGTCGCGGCTCTGAACTTTCCGGTGACAGCGCTGCGCTCGTGTCGAATGCCCTTACCCACGGGCTGACCGGCGATCCGAGCGGTGCGGGAGGTCGACGTCGGCGACACCCGTCGGGACCTGCGTGCCATATGTCATCTCCTCCTTCGCACCACGAAGCGTCCTGCCTGCCCATATTAGACGAGATTCCCCTGGCCACCTCGGACTCCATTGCAACTCAACACGACCATCGAGCAAGCTGCACTCCTCCGCCGCTCCTCGGTGACGCCGATGCGCGCTCGATTGAGTCGTTACTCGGCAGGTTGGGGACGCCCGCCAGGCTCGAATTCGGTGTTCTCGCAGCGAAGAGCGCGTACCTCGGCCTCGTGTCAGCGACCGTTTTCGACCCTTTCTCAGAATCAGGACCGCTCAGGACGACGATGGAACTCCGTGGCCGCGCGGTGAACAACTCAGCGAGTCACTGCAAATTCGGTAACCTCGACTTTCACCATTGGCAGCCGCCACCACGAGGCTAGCCGTGATGCCCACACAGGCCATGGATGCGCCAGGCTTCGACTGAGTTCAAACAATTTGCGGTACAACAACATTTAGCCTCTCGGGCCAGGCTGTTCATGCATATGCACATCGTCAGGCATGGCGACGTAGGCATCGATACACATCTGCAAAACCAACATCGACAATGGGACGATCTCGTCAGGATCGACATCCTCGATGCCCTCCACATGATCGAAACTGCCGATTCCAAGTTCGACCTGAGCCCAGAAGCGGTCGAGGTCTCGCAGAATCGTGATGGCGTCGACAAGCAGTTCAACGTGCGGTTCGTGGTCAGGATCGACGACGTACTTCGCCAACTCGTGCGTCAGGTCGTGGCGGTGGGCGTACACATCATTGAGCTTGTCGGCCTGCTCAACGGTGATCGCGTCCATCTGAATCAGCCGCAGCAGCGACGCACGGAACGCGCTCTGCGGCGCCAGCAGTAGGACCTCACGCTCATATGGCTCCCGCTCCTGCATTGACATGACATCACCAAGCTCGATAACCCCTACGCAGAAGTATCCACGCACTTTGTCGAGCACAATTTGCTTGATCATTTCGTGTGTCAGCTGGTATAGGCCAGCAAACGCCATCGTGGCACGCATCCGATCTCCTGATAGCTCAGGCATCTATGCTGGCGCGTCATCCTGCAGTTCCGCCACCGATTTTCGACCGTTCTCACCGCTCCGACGGCGAGCTACTTCCAGTGGCCGGTGCAGGATTCGCTGATCGTGGCGTGCCCGACCCCCGCTACTCGACCAAGACGATTGCCACGACGACACCGCGTCGACGAGGGAGGTGGCCCGTCAGCCGAGCGATGGCACATTCAGCGCCACGCTGTGGGGATTCGACACAACGAGGGGCACGCCAGGAATAGTTCCTGACCTGCCCTTTGTGTTGTGGAGCTAAGGGGACTCGAACCCCTGACCCCCACACTGCCAGTGTGGTGCGCTACCAGCTGCGCCATAGCCCCGTATTCATGAATGCGCGCCCGGTGAAATCGGTCCCAAGCGCAAAGGCGAAACTACACCATGGGCGTAGTCGGAACCAAATTCGGTCGTCCCCGTTGGATCGGTGTGCGTAGCGTGAGGTCATGACTCTCCCGAACATCCCCGACCACGTCGCGCAGCGTCTGTCCGACGAGCAGGTCATCTGGCTCACCACCGTCGACTCGAAACGCACGCCGATCGCCACGCCAGTGTGGTTTCTGTGGCACGACGACGCGTTCCTGATCTTCAGCAAGCCCGGTCAAGCCAAGCTGCGCAACATCGCTGTGAGTCCGAATGTGTCGTTGCATCTGAACTCGAGTCCGTCGGGTGGCGACGTCGTCGTATTCGTGAGCGAGGCGCGCACCGACGACACTGGACCGACCGACGCCGAATGGGCCGCATATGCGTCGAAATACGCCGATTCGATCCCGGGAATCGGTCTGACACCGGAAAGCTTCCGAGAGTCGTATTCGACGACGCTGCGAGCGTCGCCGCTGAGATTGCGAAACTGGTGATCGCCACAACCCGATAGCAAGTAGGGCGTCTACGCAGCCATTGGCTGTGTAGACGCCCTACTTGTACGTGTCCAGCAATGCGGCGGGACCGTTGATACGACGCGCCGCGCGACGTCAGTGTGCTGCTTCGAAAGCCTCGAGCACATTCAACGGGATGCGACCGCGGTCGCTGACCTCAAAGCCGTTCTTGGTTGCCCATGCGCGGATTGCCTGCGTCTGCTCTTTGCTCCTGGCGCCGCCTGCGTTGTGTGCCACGCGCTTGGGGCTACGTGAACCGCTGGCGCGAGAAACCGAAATGTACTTCGCCAGGCCGTCGCGGAACTGTTGGGCGTGCTTCGACGAAGTGTCGAACTCGTAGCTCTTGCCGTCGAGGCTCCAGCGGACGGTTTCGTACTCGTCGAGTACTCTCCCGTCGACGTCGTCGATGACCTGGACGATTTCCTTCTTTGCCATTTTCCCCTCCGGGTTGTGCTGCGGACTTGTGGACGCAGCGGAGAGCTTGTTGCTGCGATGTACTGCTGTTCTTGTGAGTGCGGTCAGGGCCTACCCTCGTCGACGCCTGCATCGACACTCATCGAACTTGGGCTGTATATACATACTTTATACACCGTTTCTTCGAATATTTGGAATCTGTAATCGTGGCGACGGCGTGCGCATGAGTGGTCGGGGAGGTTTAAGCATTGAAATGCGGTTCGCGTCACTACCGAGCATTGCTGATCAAGCAATGCCTTCTTCAATTGGTCGGAGATGTGGGTGTGTCGTCGTGAGGCTGGTCGGGTCCGGTTGTCGTGGCTGTATCGGAATCGATTCCGGTCGGTTTCGAAAGAGACCCAGGAGCCTTGTCGGCGGCATTGAGTGGGGCGAAACCCTTTGTGCTGAGCGAGAATCCGGATTGCGAGTCAGATTGCAGGCAGAAGATTCCAGGGGTGTCGATCAAGCACGAGAATCTGCCGACTGAAATGGTTGTTCCGTAGTCGACGATTGCGCTGCGATACAAAACCGGATGCTCATTCTCGCAACCGCCTTGTTGCGCACGTTCGGCCGTCAGCACAACCAAATCCTCAGCCCACGCACAGGAACGGGGTGTGCGTGTCGGGCGCGGCGCAGATGACTGTCCGTCATTCGCTCGACATGTGAGAGCGCGACGGGAAGCGTCGACGTTGATCTCTGTGGAGCAACTCACAGCTCTGTCCGGGGTGGTGAAGTGAAACCCCGACGTCTCGATGACAGGGCCACGTGGAGCCGTCGAACCCTGGTGATATCGCGAATTGTCGGCGCGTGGTGCGGTCGCTATAGCGCGGCCGATTGTCCCGCTCGGCAGAAACGTTGCCGTACGACTTTGGGTGACGATCGTCGTCGATGAGCTCGGATAATCCGATTCGGTCGACAAGTTGTCCTTAGTCGGTAACACGATCGACGAGGGAGTGGTGCTGGTGTTCAACCCGCACGAGGTGATCGCAACACCGAGCACCGCAGCCGCAGCGATTGCGGGAACCGCCAGAAAACGCGTGCGGCGCCGACCGTACTCTTGCACTGTGTCGACCCCCAAGATCGTGTTGTTCTATGTCTTCACGCCGCTTCCGGATCCCGAAGCGATACGCCTGTGGCAAGTAGCCGTGTGCGAATCGCTCAATCTTCGCGGAAGGATCATTGTGTCCCCGCACGGTATCAATGCGACAGTCGGCGGCGAACTGGCCAGCGTCAAACGCTACGTCAGAAGACTGCGTGAATACCATGCATTCCGAGATGTCGACATCAAATGGTCGGAAGGTGTCGGAGACGACTTCCCTAAGTTGGTCGTTCGGGTTCGCCCGGAAATCGTCACATTCGGTGCGCCCGATGAACTCGATGTCGACGCGAATGGCGTCGTCGGAGGTGGCGAACGACTCGATCCGGAGGGCGTCCACCGCCTCGTTGCCGAACGCGGCGACGACGTCGTCTTCTTCGACGGGCGCAATCAGATCGAGGCGCAGATCGGGCGTTTCGCCGGCGCGGTCGTACCCGATGTCGAGACCACGCGTGACTTTGTACCGCTCCTCGACAGCGGCGCGTTCGACCATCTCAAGGACCGTCCCGTCGTCACATACTGCACGGGCGGTGTGCGCTGCGAGGTGCTCTCGATGCTCATGCGTAAGCGCGGCTTCTCGGAGGTCTATCAACTCGATGGCGGCATTGTCCGCTACGGCGAGCAATATGGCGACCGCGGCCTCTGGGAGGGCTCGCTGTACGTCTTCGACAAGCGGATGACCGTCGACTTCTCCGACGACGCCGCCGTGGTCGGCAGGTGCAGCGAGTGCGGCCGGCCGACGAGCAACGTCGACAACTATCCGGATCGGCTGGGACGTGAGCTGGCGGTGATCTGCACCGACTGCTTCGACGGTCTTGCCGACTCGCCCGCATGACCCCGGAGCCGGTGCCCGTCGTCGTTCTCGCGGGCTTTCTCGGTGCGGGCAAGACGACCGTGCTCAATCACCTCCTCCGCGCAGGCGGAGCCGGACAGGCCGCAGATGGGGGAGCTATGAACGGGGGAGTCGCGGACAGGGCGCGGCTCGGAGTCCTCGTCAACGACTTCGGGGCCATCAACATCGACGCTCTGCTCGTGGCCGGTCAGGCCGACGGAGCGGTCACGCTGTCCAACGGCTGCATGTGCTGTTCGGTCGACCGCGAAGGACTCGACGCTGCGCTGGTAGCGCTTGCCCGACCGGAAGCCGGACTCGACGCGATCGTGATCGAAGCGAGTGGCATCGCCGAACCGAAGACGCTCGTTCGCCTCGTCGCGGGACTCGACGACCCGACGATGCGCTACGGCGGGCTCGTATACGTGATCGACGCCGCGGGTTTTGCCGACCTACGCGTGCGGCACCCCGACGTCGATTCGCATATCGCGATCGCCGATCTCGTCGTCGTGAACAAGCGTGACCTCGTTGACGCTGCGGCGCTCTCGGAGCTGGTCGCCACGGTCCGCGAGGTGAATCCGTCCGCGCCCGTCGTCGCCGTGGCCGAAGGGCGGGTCGATCCGGCGTTGCTGTTCGATCGGCTCGCGCGCGCTGTCGAAGACATCACGACGCCGCGTCAGCTCACACTCGACGAACTGCTGATCCCCGACGCCGAACACACCGAGCACGCAGAAGCTCACGGGGAGCATGCAGCGCAGGGGGTGCACACGCACCTGCACGACAGCTACCAGTCCGTCGAACTCGACACCGCCGACGCCGTCGATCCGCGACGTCTCGCAGCATTGCTTCGTGAGCCGCCCACCGGGTGCTATCGCATCAAAGGCGTGGTCCGGTTCGATCTGCCGGGGTATCCCGAGCGCTACGTCGTCCACGGTGTCGGCGGTTTTGTTCGCATCACGCGCGACGGCTGGTCGGGGGAGGAGCCCAGAACCAGGATCGTCGCGATCGGATCAGGCATGGATCGCATCGACGCGCGGGAGGCTCTCGCGGGCGTGCTGGCCACTGTGGAAACGGCCGACGACGAGTACGGCATTCTGCACATCACTCGTCACCTGCCGGACGCGCACTGACCGCCACTCACTGATCGACGGGCGGTCCCGCCGATTGCGGGTACATCACAGCTGCCTAACGAATCTCATCGTCCCAGGTCACCGATTTCCACATTGCGCACTCTGCTGCTTAGCTGTTAAAGCTGTGACTGTTGTGACCAGTGTTGCGTCTTGGAAGGAGTGAGGTTCGCCCGGCAGAAGCCGAGCGTGCCCGAAACCGTGATGACCCAGAAACGACACCTGCGGACCCGTGTGTCTGCTGCTGCCGCCGCGCTCGCGTTTGCGGCCACCGCAACCGTCACCGTCACGACGGGGGCGGGTACCGCGATGGCTGCGCCCACCGCGCCCGCCGCACCGTCGGCGACCGGCAACTCCCTTGCAGGCAAGACGGTGTTTCTCGATCCAGGACATCAGGGCGGCTCTGCCGGCCACAGTCTGTCGGCGCAGGTGCCCGATGGCCGCGGCGGCAAGAAGGACTGCCAGACCACCGGCGCCACCGGGGTCAACGGGGCCGCCGAGCACACCGTGAACTGGCAGATCTCGCAACTGGTGAAAGCCGGTCTGGAAAGCCAGGGTGCGCGAGTGGTGCTGAGCAGGCCCGACGACACCGGGTGGGGCGGATGCGTCGACGAACGCGCGGCCGCCGCGAGCCGGTCGGGTGCGGCGGTCGCTGTCAGCCTGCACGCCGATTCGACGACTGCGGGCGCCGACGCTGCGAAAAAGGGCTTTCACATGATCGTTCCCGCGCTTCCGCTTCCCGACGCCAAGGCGAACGCGGTGCAGGGTGGGCAGGGGCGTAAGGCGTCGGACATCATGCGCGACGCGTTCGTGAAGGCGGGCTTCCCGCCTGCGAACTACGCGGGCGTCAACAATGGCATCCAGACCAGGTCCGATATCGCCGCGGTGAATCTCACGACGGTGCCGGCTGTGTTCATCGAGATGGGCAACTTGTCGAATCCCACCGAAGCGGCAGCACTTGCGGGTCACGACGGACAATTGAAGTACGCGATGGCGATCACCAACGGAATCCTCAACTATGCGCACCCGGGCGCTGCGTCGCCTTCGGTTGACACTCTCAACAAGCCGCCGGCGACCCCGCAGTCGAGCACTCCGAGTTCCGATGGCGGTCTGTCGCTGGTGATTCCGTTCGTTCAGCAGTTGCTGAAGTCCGGTGACCCGAAAGAGATCACCCAGCTGTTGCTGTCCGAGGGGCCTGACGTGTCGGCGCAGGTACTCAACGCGATGCTCGACGTGATCTACGGGTTGTTCGACGGCAAACTGCCCATCGGGTGAGTGTGGGTACGGGCGTTCACTGATCGGCCGGTCCGCATTCGCGTCCGGTGAACCTGCCGCTACTGTTGGAAACCATGGGTATCCATGATCTCGTCATGAAGACGCCGGTGCCGTCGTTGCGCGGTCGCAAGGTGCTGATCACCGGCGCGGCGAGCGGAATCGGCCGGGCGACGGCAGAGGCGGCGGCGGCGCAGGGCGCCGAGCTGGTGTTGACCGATCTGCACGCCGAGACACTCGACGAGGTGGTCGCCGAGATAATCGCTTCCGGTGGCGTCGTGCTCTTCCACCTCGCGGGCGACGTTTCCGACTACGACTGGGTGTCGGCGTTCGCGCGCCAGGTCGACGCCGAGGTCGGCGTGATGGACGTGGTGATGAACATCGCGGGCATCTCCGTGTGGGGCACGGTTGAGAATCTGCAGCACAAGCACTGGCGGTCGATGGTCGACGTCAATCTCATGGGTCCGATTCACATCATCGAATCCTTTGTGCCACAGATGGTTCGACGCGGTGAGGGTGGTCACCTGGTGAACGTCTCGTCGGCGGCGGGGCTACTCGCGCTGCCGTGGCACGCCGCCTACAGCGCGAGCAAGTTCGGTATCCGCGGTGTCTCCGAGGTGTTGAGGTTCGACCTTCGCCGACACGGCATCGGTGTCTCGCTGGTGTGTCCGGGTGCCGTCGCCACGCCGCTCGTCAACACGGTGAGCATCGTCGGGGTCGACCGCGACGATCCGCGAGTTGCCAAGGCCATCAGTCACTTTCACCGCATCTCGGTCAGTCCGGAATCCGCTGCGGCCAAGATTCTCGCAGGTGTGCGGAAGAACAAGTTCATGGTCTACACGTCCTTCGATACCCGTTTCGGCTACTGGTGGGCGCGCAAGTTCGCGCTGCCGTACGAGATCGTCATGCGCATCGCCAACAACCGGTTCGATCACCTTGCGCGCGTTGCAGGCACGACCCTCGAGACGCGGTCGGCGCAAGAGACGCAGTCGGGGACGACAGCGGACCACGGGTGAGTAACTCCTTCGTCAAAACCGCTGCGGCGGGCGATGATCCAGACTTCTTCGCGGCCGAAGCGGCGTCGTTGCGGTGGCTGGCGGCAGGGGGAGCGCGGGTTGTCGGCGTGATCTCGGTGTCCGCGAACAACATCGAACTCGAACGACTGACCACCACACGCCCGACCGTCGCCGCAGCCGAGGATCTCGGCCGTATGCTTGCCCGCACGCACAGCGCGGGCGCGGCCCAATTCGGTTCTCCACCAGATGGTTACGACGGCAGGCAATTCATCGGCAAGCTGCCCCTGCCCACCGTCGAGCTCGACCACTGGGGTGAGTTCTACGCCTCGGCGCGCGTGCTGCCGTTCCTCGAAGCGGGAATCGCCGCGGGCAACGTCACGCAGCGTGACGCGGAGTCGACCCGACAAGCCTGCGATCTCATCGCCGCGGGAACCTTCGACGACGGTGCTCCGCCTGCGCGCCTGCACGGTGACCTATGGGGCGGAAACGTGGTGTGGACGCCAGATGGCGCGGTCCTCATTGATCCCGCTGCGCATGGCGGACACCGCGAGACCGACCTCGCGATGCTCGCGCTGTTCGGCTGCCCGCATCTCGACAACGTCGTCGATTCTTATCAGCACACGCATCCGCTCACCGACGGATGGCGGCAACGAATTCTGCTTCACCAGATGCATCCGCTCGCGGTGCATTCGGTGCGACACGGACCCGGATACGGTGTGGCGCTTGGCGATGCGGCCCGCGCGACGTTGGCGCTCGCGGAAGGCCACCGATGAATTCGACGCCGCCTGACCACGACTTCGATCCCTCGATCCTCATCGTCTCGGCCACCCGCGCCGAGGCGAAGTACGTGCCGTCCGGTGCGCGACTGCTCGTCACGGGAATCGGCAAGATGCGCGCGACGGCCGCCTTGACCCGCGCCTTGGCCGACCCCTCGGCACCGTCGACGAGGCTCGTCGTCAACATCGGCACCGCGGGAGCGCTGCACGATCATCACGCTGGGTTGTTCTTGCCGTCGGTGGTCGTCGAGCACGACATCAGCGCGACCGAACTGCGTGCCATGGGTTACCCGATCGTCGATCGGTGGGAGGTTCCCGACGGCGACGGCTCGGTGCTCGCCTCGGGCGACACCTTCGTCGCCGATCCGGTACGTCGCGCGAGTCTGGCACTACACGCAGATCTGGTGGACATGGAGGGCTGTGCCGTCACATACGTCGCGGCCGCGTTCGACGTGCGGTGCCAATTGGTCAAAGTGGTCAGCGACGGTGCCGACGAGCAGGCGATGGACTGGCCGTCGTTGGTCGACGGCGCGGCCCGGCTACTCGGTGATTGGCTTGCAGACGGAACTCTTTGACGCTCAGCGCTGATTGCGTGCGCGAGTGGTCTGGTAGACAGCGGAACCCGCCGCGCGTGTTGCCGGCTCATACCGATCGAGATCGGCGGCCGCAGTGGCGCGGACGGCCTGGCCGTCGAGTTGCTCGCCGGCAGCAGTGCGCTGCACCTGCCCAGCCGTCGCACGCGGACGAGGATCCTGTTGTGCGGGCCGGGGTGGGCGGGGGCGCGCGCCGTCGTCGGTCACTGGACGTTCGCGGGCGGGGCGTTCGCGGTGATCGTCGCGCGCCGGGCGTTCACGCCCCGCACTCCGCTCGCCCTGGCTTCGGCTGCCTTGGTTTCGCTCGCCCGGCTCGCCGGAGGTGCGGCGTCGAGGACGGGGGTCATCGGTCGACGTTGCCTGTGGGGGCGCCTTGCGCGTGCGTGGCGTCGCATCGGACTCCGGTCGAGCAGCCTTCGCCCGACGCCGAGCGGTACCCGGTTGTTGTCCTTGGTCCGACTTCGCTGCGCCACTTTGCGGCGAACGCTTGGTCTTCGAGTCCCCGGCTCGCGCGCGTGCAGCCTCAGACGTGCGCGACGTCGAATCCTTTGGGGTGGAATCCTTTGGGGTCGGATTCTTTGGGGTCGGATTCTTGAACGTGTGCTCGGTACCCGCGCCGCGTGATCGACGTTTCGGTGCGGGTGAATCGGTAAGTGTTTGGCCGCGCGTGATGTACCAGCGTCCGACACCGAGTGCCAGCGTCACGAGGAAGGTGAACAGGATCCACGGGAAGTCGTTGGCGATCGGAAGCAGCACCTTGAAAATCAGGCTCTTGAGGCCCGACGCTTCGTCGGCGTTGAGGCCGTACAGGGTGATGACACCCACACCAAACGCGATCAGCGGCGGCTGTGCGACGGCGGTGAACAATGCCCGCCTGCGGACAGTGAGAACAGCGACGACGCAGCCGACGAGGTAGAAGAAGTTGAAGACCGAGCCCAGCGCCTCACTTTGATTGGCGTCGATGATCGCACCAACAGCGGTGAAGGCCGCGGCCACCAGAACGGCGCCCCACCAGGGGATACCCCTGACGTTGGGCAGTACCGACTGTTGGTCGACGGGCACCGCGGAGCGGCTTCGCTGCGGGAAAGGCACTCCTAGACGGTACCGGGTGATCCCCGGATTTCCCTTAACCAGTGCTCGATGTTGCGCGCGCGTCTGGTTCGTCGGGTATTCGGTCCGGGTTGTCGGACTCTGATACGGACATTCTGGGAGTGGGGCGCACACCGACATCGACGGGGCTGGGTCGATCCGGTTCGGAGGAGATCCCGAGCGATTCGAGCGACGCGAGTTTGCGAGCCGTGACTCCGACGCGGCTGTCGACGGCGCCGAGCGTCGAGTTGAACGACTCGACCGCCCGACGCAGTGAAGCGCCCGTTTTGTCGAGGTGACTCAGGACCGATCCGAGGCGGTGGTGGAGCTCGACGCCGAGCTCTCGGATCGTCGCGGCGTCGGCGGCGAGGGCGTCGTGGCGCCACCCGAGAGCGACTGTGCGCAGTAAAGCGACGAGGCTGGTCGGGGTCGTCACCACGACGTTCCGCGCGAACCCGTACTCGATGAGTGCGGGATCAGCGCGCACCGCGGCGTCGAGGATGGTGTCTCCGGGTACGAACAACACGACCATCTCCGGAGTATTGGCGAAC
>NZ_DLSO01000187.1:0-228 GCF_002500165.1 Gordonia sp. UBA7860
AGCAGATCAATCGTGTCGGGGGGGAGACCACCACCGCCGATCTCGCCGAACTGGCACGACGAGCAGACGCGGGCGCCAAACCACGCGACCTCGCGGCCGGGTGGCTTGGCGAGCACGGCCTCTAGTCTTTACGGGTCAGCGGCTGCTCATGCGACACCGCACAGCTATCCACGACGTGGCCGGGCGTCGTGAATCTTCCGCTGCCCGCTGAGATCTGAACGCTACCGA
>NZ_DLSO01000187.1:572-8690 GCF_002500165.1 Gordonia sp. UBA7860
GGCAGATCCCGGTCAGAAGCCTCCACGATCCAACGATCCGTCACCACACCCGCCGTCCGCAACGCCAGGCGTTCGGCCTCAATCGTGGCTTCGACCAGGACGTCGTCAGATACCAACGACACATCCACCGTCGCCAACTCATCCAACACCGCAGCCAGACGACACAGTTTCTCCGCCACCACCGCATCCGCCG
This sequence comes from Gordonia sp. UBA7860, assembly GCF_002500165.1. Lineage (NCBI taxonomy): Bacteria > Bacillati > Actinomycetota > Actinomycetes > Mycobacteriales > Gordoniaceae > Gordonia > Gordonia sp. UBA7860. Next base: position 766 of record NZ_DLSO01000187.1, read on the forward strand.
ACCCCACCGCAGCCGACACCAAAGCCGAAGGCGCGCCCTCGTTTCCACCGTTGATGTTCACGTGCCGCCGCCCCCGCCCCGCGTCGCATCGAATATGTGTTCTACACTACCCGACAATACGGACAACGGCGAGGAAATCTCGAACAATTTTTCGATCGCGCGGATACCGCTCGATCGGAGAGAAGGGCGTTGCCCTGTTCGTGCATTCGACTACGTCGTCTTGTGCACGAACAGGGCAACGACGACAGCGGTCAGCGGAACGAGCTGGTGACGCGCTTGGTCACGCCCGCCACGACGCCCTGGTACTTCGACGCGACGAGACGCACCCAGACGTCGAGCACGATGGCGTCGGCGCCGATGAGGACTCGCGCCTTGTTCTTCTTCACGCCCTTGATGATGGTGTCGGCAGCCGACGACGCCGAGGTCCGCGCGAGGTACTTGTCGAAGAACTTGGCGAAGTTGGCCTGGTCGTAATCGTCGGCGACCGTCGCGTTGCGGGCGATCGCGGTCTTGATGCCACCGGGATGCACGCAGGTGACGCGCACCGGGTGCTTGGCGATCAACATCTCCTGATTGAGCGCCTCGGTGAACCCGCGAACGGCGAACTTCGCCGAGTTGTAGGCCGCCTGGCCCGGCTCGGACAGCAGCCCGAACAGCGACGACGTGTTGACGATGTGGCCGTCGCCTGAAGCGATGACGTGCGGCAGGAACGCCTTGGTTCCGTTGACGACGCCCCAGAAGTCGACGTCCATGACGCGCTCGATGTCTGTCTCGGGGTCGCGTCCGGCGATATCGGCCTCGACCGTGTCGCCGTTGTTGAAGACGACGTTGACCTTGCCGTAGTGGGACATGACCGTGTCGGCGTATTCGAGGACCGCCTCACGCTCTGCGACGTTGAGCAGTTGGGCGTGCACCGGTGCGCCGGTCTCGGCGACGAGCTTCTCGGTCGTCGCGAGACCGTCGGGATTGACGTCGGAGATCGCCAGCTTGGCGCCCTGTTGGCCCAGCTTCACCGCGAGTTCGCGGCCCATGCCCGAGCCCGCACCGGTGACGACAACGACCTTGTCGCGAAAGTTCTTCATGGTGTTCTCCTTTGTGTGTTGGTGCGTGCGAGATCCGGCGTGCACGCGGATGTAGTCGAGATCAGGCGCTGGTGCTCGTGAGCACGGGCGGGGTGTCGATGTCGGCCGCCGACGAATCACGCGCGACAGAGTATGCGGCGACGTCGAATCGTCGGGTCTGCTTGCGGAAGTTGAACGTGAAGCCCGGCCACAGCGTGGTGATGTTGCCGTTGTCGTCGGCGTACCAGGAGGCGCAACCGCCATTGACCCAGACGCTGTTGCGGAGCGCGTGCTGAATACCGGTGTTGTACCCGCGTTGCGATTCCTCGTCGACGTCGACGCGCGTGATCCCCTGTGCGCGAACAGTTTTGAGATAGTCGACCAGGTAGTTGAGCTGCGACTCGATCATGTACACCATCGAGGTGTGTCCGAGTCCGGTCGCCGGACCGACCATCAGCATCATGTTCGGGAAGCCGTGGACGAACGACCCCTTGTAGCCCTGCATTCCGTTCGTCTCCCACGTCTGGGCGAGCGATCGTCCCTCGGCGCCGACGATGCAGTCGAACACGGGCGAATCGGTGACGTGGAAGCCTGTCGCGACGATCAGCACGTCGATCTCGCGCTCGGTGCCGTCCGCGGTCACGATGCCCGACGGCGTGACGCGTGCGATGGGGTCGGTGACGAGGTCGACGTTGGGTCGATCGAGTGCCGGGTACCAGGCGTTCGATCGCAGGATTCGCTTGCAGCCGACCTGGAAGCGGGGGGTGACCTTGTCGCGCAGCTTACGGTCACGTATTCCGCGTGCGATGTTGGCGCGAGCGACGAGCTCGACGGGCTTGAGCGCGGTACGCGAGTGCGTCAGACCGAAGGCGATGAACTCGTTGAAGGCGTACACCCCCGCGCGGCCGGCGCTCTGCACGATGGGCGCGTTCTTGAACAGCCAGTGCTCGACAGGGGTGTAGGGCCGCTCGGTACGCGGGACGATCCACGGCGCAGTGCGCTGGTAGACGTCGAGGTGGGCGACGCGCTTGGCGACCTCAGGGACGATCTGGATGGCCGACGCACCGGTGCCGATCACGGCGACGCGCTTACCCGAGAGCTCGACGTCGTCGTCCCAGCGCGCGGAGTGCATGACAGTTCCGCCGAACGATTCGATGCCGTCGATGTCGGGAAGATTCGGTTCGCACAGCGGTCCGACCGCGCCGATGAGGTGTTGTGCCCGGTACGTCGTCACGGCAGCGGTGGCCGGATCGGTTCCGGCGGGCACCGTGTCGATCAGCCAGTGCTGTTCCGACTCGCTCCACGCGGCACGGATGACCTCGACGCCGAACCTGGCCTTGTCACGCACGCCGTAACGATCGGCCACGTCGTTGATGTAGCGGTGGATCTCGGGTTGATGAGAGTACGAGCGTGACCATTCGGGATTGGGGGCGAACGAGTACGAGTACAGGTTCGACGCGACGTCGCACGCGGCGCCGGGGTAGGTGTTGTCGCGCCAGGTGCCGCCGAAGTCGGCTCCGCGATCGAGGATGACGTAGTCGGTGAAGCCGTTCTGACTCATCTTGATCGCCGCGCCGAGGCCGGAGAATCCGGCGCCGACGACGGCAACCTCAACATTGTGCGTTGTCATGCTCATCACAGTAGGAGCCTATTGAACATTAGTCAATAGGCTATTGAACACTGGTCAATAAGTCGCCTAGACTGTGCCTGTGACCCAGGCGAAGCGCACCAGGATGAGCCCGGAGGCCCGACGCGACCAGCTCATCGCGCTCGGGCTGCAGATGGTCTCCGAGCGGCCGCTCGACGAGGTGTCCATCGATGCGATCGCCGAGGTAGCCGGTGTGTCGCGCGCACTGCTGTTTCACTACTTCGCGTCGAAGCAGGAGTTTCACGTCGCCATCGCGAAGGCGCAGGGAGAGGAGATGTTGCGGCTGACAGCGCCCGACGAGACCCTCGACGATCCGCTCGCCATCCTGTGGAGCTCGTTGTCAGCGTTCGTCGACTACGTCAGCGAGCATCGCAGCGCCTACACCGCATTCCTGCGCGGCGCGTCGAGTACCGACCCGGCGATGCGGGCCGTGATCGACGGCACCAGAGCGGTGATGGCCGAGCGCATCCTCGATCACGCACCTGCGCTCGGCGTCGAGGTCACCCCGGCGGTCCGACTGGCGACGTTCGGGTGGATCGCCTTTGTCGAGGAGGTCACGATCGGCTGGCTCACCGATGGGGAGATCACCCGCGACCAACTGCTTGCCGTGATCTCCTCGTCCCTGCCTGCCCTTGTCACGACCCTCACGGATCTTCCGGCGCATTGAACCAGACTCATCAGAAACCCCAGAAACCCCAGTTGCCACCGGTTGGGTCTCCTGGGAACGGTGGCAGTTGACTCGGATCCGAAAGCCCCTGTGCGCGACGGAACTCACGAAACTCCCGAGCCTGCCTGCACGCCCGTCGGTACATCAGAGCCAAAGGAGTCAAGACGACGACGAGCACTGCTACGAGTATCAGACCGGCCATGCCTTGTGATGATCCGCCGACGTCGGTGCAGGTGGAAGGCCTGCGTCGTGCGTTCGTCGTACGGGAACCCCCGGGGATCAGCCGGTTCGACGCCGCATCTCACGGAGCAGGGCCGCGGTCGCCGGTGACGGGGGTTCGCGCCAGATGATGCCGAGTGTGGATCGCGCGGCATGGTCGGTGATCGGCAGGCTGACGGTGTCTCGCCACGAGGCGGCGGTGCTCTCGCTGAGTACGGCGACGCCGAGTCCGCGCGTGGTCAGCATGTGTGCAAGTGACGGGGTTGCGACCTCCCAGCGCGGAACCCGAGCGCCTCGCTCCCGTGCCAGCAGGGCGTCGAGTGCTGTGCGGGCGCCGGTGCCGCGGGTGAGCGAGATGAGGTCGGCGTCGGCGATCTCATCGGGTCCGACATCGGCACGCGTCGCCCACGGATGATCTCGCGCGACGACGGCGTGCAGCGCGTCGTCGACGATGACTGTGGTGTGCACGTGCTGGGGCGGCTCGCCCGACCACGCAGCGATCGCGACGTCGAGCTCGCCCGAGTGCACCCCGTCGATGAGCGTCGTCGAGATGGCTTCACGGACCGAGATGTCGACCCCGGGGTGTTCGTGGTGCATCCTCGCGATGGCATCGAAGATGGGCTGCCAGGTGAGTCCACTCACGGTGCCTACCCGCAGCGTGCCCGTGGTGAGGCCGCGCAGATCGTCGGCCAGCGCGACGACCGCATCGATTCCTTCGACCGCCCCGCGTATGGCTGGCAGTACTCGCTCTCCTTCGCTCGTCAACGTCACGCGTCGGGTGGTGCGCTGCAGCAGTGCGATCCCCAGTTCGTTCTCGAGCTTGCGAATCTGAGTGCTCACACCCGACTGGCTGATGTGCAGAGTCGACGCCGCTGCGGTGAACGATCCGGTGTCGACGACGGCGAGGAGGTAGCGGAGCTGATGCAGTTCCATGACTCAAAATGATAAATGCCATAAGAAATAGATGTTGGACAGATTAATCGCCGCTGAGCAGTCTGGAGTACGAACCCACTGACCGATGCTTCGAAAGGGAGAAGAGATGACTGTGGACACAACTGCACAGGCCGATACGGCGACCACCAGGGATGCGGCGACAACCTACTTCGACGCCTGGCGCGCAGGCGATTTCGACCGGTTGCGTTCGGTTCTCGCCCCCGACGTCGACTTCGTCGGTGTGATGGGGACGGCACGCGGAATCGACGAGTGTATTGCCGGTCTTCGTGGGATGTCGGAGCACCTGATGCGCGATCTCGTCTTGCACGCACGTGTTGTGAACGGCGCCGATGCGATCACGTGGTTCGACCTGGTCACCGACAACGCATCGCTACCGACGGCGAACTGGAGTCACGTCGAGAACGGCCTGATCACGCGGATTCGCGTGACATTCGATCCGCGTCCGCTCTCGAAGGGCTGACCGCTCAGTCCTTCCGCTGGGACTCGTGTGAGTTTCCGACGTTGATCGACAAAAAACGAGCGAGGGCCGCACCCGGCACGGGTCGGCCCTCGCTCGTTGCTATTCGACGCCTCAGGCAAATGCCTCGTCGAGGATCTCCTGCTGCTCGACGGCGTGCACCTTCGACGAGCCGGAGCTCGGTGCCGACATCGGGCGACGCGAGATGCGGCGCAGACCCTTGAGGAGGTTCGGCAGCATTTCCGGCAGCCACAGTCCGAGGAACGGCCACGGTCCCTGGTTGGCGGGCTCGTCCTGGACCCACACGAAATCGTCGGCGTTCGGGTACTTCTCGAGCGTCTCCTGGAGACGACGATGCGGTACGGGGTAGAGCTGCTCGACGCGGACCACGGCGATGTCGTCGCGGCTCTCCTTGTCCCGACGGGCGGCGATCTCGTAGTAGATCTTGCCGCTCACCAGCAGGACGCGCTTGACCTTGCTGCGATCACCGTTGTCCTTCAAGAACTTCGGATCGTCGATCACCGAGCGGAACTTGTCGTCGGTGAAGTCCTCGACAGGGCTGACGGCAGCCTTGTTGCGGAGCATCGACTTCGGCGTGAACACGATCAGCGGACGGCTGATCCCGTCGAGCACGTGCCGACGCAGCAGGTGGAAGTAGCTCGCAGGCGTCGACGGCTGCGCGACCGTCATCGAACCCTCGGCGCACAGCTGCAGGAACCGCTCGATACGTCCCGAGGTGTGGTCGGGGCCCTGGCCCTCGTGGCCGTGCGGCAGCAGCAGCACGACGTCGGAGCGCTGACCCCACTTGGCCTCGCCCGAGCTGATGAACTCGTCGATCACCGACTGTGCGCCGTTGACGAAATCGCCGAACTGCGCTTCCCACAGCACGAGTGCGTCGGGGTTGCCCACCGAGTAGCCGTACTCGAAACCGACCACCGCGAACTCCGAGAGCGGCGAGTCGTAGACCATGAAGCGGCCTTCGGAATCGGCGTCGCCGTCGAGCGGTGCGAGGTGATTGAGCGGTGTGTACTCGGAGCCGTTCTCCCGGTCGATGAGGACCGAATGACGCTGGCTGAACGTGCCGCGTCGCGAATCCTGGCCGGACAGGCGGACGGTACGTCCCTCGAGTACCAGTGAACCGAAGGCGAGCAACTCGGCGAACGCCCAGTCGACGTGGCCGTCGCGGCTCATCTCGTGACGACGCTTGAGCACAGGCTTGACGCGCGGATGCGGCGTGAAGCCGTCCGGTGTGTCGTAGAAGGCGTCGCCGATACGCTCTAGAACCGTCTTGTCGACGGCGGTGACCAGCTTCTGCGGCAGGGGCTGGTCGTCCTCGACGGACTCACTGGGCTCGGGAGTGAACTTCTCGAGTTCCTTGACCTCGTTGAAGACTCGTTCGAGTTGGCCCTGGTAGTCGCGCAGGGCGTCCTCGGCCTCCTTGGTCGAGATGTCGCCACGACCGATCAGAGCCTCGGTGTAGGACTTACGCACACCGCGCTTGGTGTCGATGACGTCGTACATCGCGGGCTGGGTCATCGACGGGTCGTCGCCCTCGTTGTGGCCGCGGCGGCGGTAGGACACGAGGTCGATCACGACATCGCGGTTGAAGCGCTGGCGGTAGCGGAACGCGAGCGACGCGACGTGTGCGACGGCCTCGGGGTCGTCACCGTTCACGTGGAAGACCGGTGCCTGAATCGACTTCGCGACGTCCGACGAGTACATCGACGAGCGGCCGTCCTGCGGCGAGGTCGTGAAGCCGACCTGGTTGTTGATGACGACGTGGATCGTGCCACCGGTGCGGTAGCCGCGCAACTGCGACATCTGCAGGGTCTCGTAGACGATGCCCTGACCCGCCATGGCCGCGTCACCGTGCACGAGCACGGGGAGCACGTCGTAGGTCTGCGCGTCGCTGCGGTCCTGCTTCGCACGCACGATGCCCTCGAGCACGCCGTCGACGGCCTCGAGGTGCGACGGGTTCGCGGCGAGATAGATCGGGATCTCGCCGCCCTTGGGCGAGGTGTACGTGCCCTCGATGCCGAGGTGATACTTCACGTCGCCCGAACCGGTGACCCGCCCCGCCTTCGCGCCCTCGAACTCGCGGAACATCTGGTTGTAGGTCTTGCCCGCGATGTTTGTCAGCATGTTGAGGCGGCCCCGGTGCGCCATGCCCATGGCGATTTCTTGGATGCCGTCGTCGACCGCATCCTGGCCAATCTGGTCGATGAGCGCGATGACCGACTCCGAGCCCTCGAGCGAGAAGCGCTTCTGGCCGACGTACTTGGTCTGCAAGAAGGTTTCGAAGGCCTCGGCCTGGTTGAGCTTCGTCAGGATTCGCAGCTGCTCGTCGTGCGTCGGGGCGACGTACGGGTGCTCGAGCTCCTCCTGGAACCAGGTGCGCTGCTCCGGGTCCTGGATGTGCATGTACTCGATGCCGATCGTGCGGCAATAGGTGTCGCGCAGGATGCCGAGGATGTCGCGCAGCTTCATGGTGCGCTTGGTGCCGAAGCCCGCGGTCACGAAGTGGCGCTCGAGGTCCCAGAAAGTGAGGCCGTGCGACTCGATCTCGAGGTCGGGGTGGGTGCGCTGCACGTAGGTCAGCGGGTCAATGTCGGCCATCATGTGCCCGCGGACGCGGAACATGTTGATGACCTGCTGCACACGGGCGGTCTTGTTCACCGCGGCCGCGACGTCGACGTGGACGTCCTTCGACCAGGTGATCGGCTTGTACGGGATGCGCAGCGACGCGAAGATCTCCTCATAGAAGCCCTCGCCGCCGGTGAGCAGCTCCGACACGATCTTCAGGAACTCGCCCGAGCCGGCACCCTGGATGACGCGGTGGTCGTAGGTCGACGAGACAGTCAGGCGCTTCGAGATCGCGAGGTTGTCGATCGTCTCCTGCGCCATGCCTTGGAAGGCGGC
>NZ_DLSO01000187.1:9024-10218 GCF_002500165.1 Gordonia sp. UBA7860
GGGGCCGACTGCACGGTGCCGATGCCGCCCGGGTTGGTGAGCGAGATGGTCGCGCCGGCGTGGTCGGCCGCGGTGAGCTTGCCTGTGCGGCCCTTCTTGATGAGCTCCTCGTAGGCCTCGAGGAACTCGCGGAAGTTCATCTCTTCGGCGGCCTTGATGCTCGGCACGACGAGGCCGCGCGAGCCGTCCTTGTTCTGCACGTCGATGGCGATACCGAGGTTCACGTGCGCGGGCTGAATGACCGAGGGCTTGCCGTCGACGATGTCGTAGTAGACGTTCTGGCTCGGGAACTTCTTCAGCGCCTGCACGAGCGCGTAGCCGAGCAGGTGCGTGAACGAGATCTTGCCGCCGCGGGTGCGGCGGAGGTGATTGTTGATGACGATGCGGTTGTCGATCATCAGCTTCGCGGGAATCTCGCGGTAGCTCGTCGCGGTCGGGATCGACAGCGAGTCGTCCATGTTCTTCGCGATGGCCTTGGCCATGCCCTTGAGCGCGGTCGTCTCTGCCTCGCGCTGCGGCGCCGGTGCCGCATCCTTCTTCTCGGCCTTGGCGGGTGCCTCGGCCGGGATCGGGGCGGCCGAGGCCGGGCGGGCCGTCGTGCGGCTCTGCTTGCTCGCGGTCGGTGCGGCAGGGGCGGACGCCGCAGTGGCGGCGGGCTGTGCCGGGGTGGCGGGCTTCGCGGGCGCGGCGGTCGCTGCGGCGGACTGCGCCGTGGCGTACCGCTCAAGGGTGGGCCACCAGGCCTCGTCGACGCTATTGCGATCTTCCTTGAACTTCGCGTACATCTCTTCTACGAGCCAGTCATTGGCTCCGAAGTCAGGCACTGAGTTGGTGGATTCCGGACCGGTGGTCGTCGACACGCGAAAATCGCCGCCTTCTGCTCGAATTGACGTTCCTGACACCACCGACGGGCGGCGGCGTCCAGGTGTCAAGAGTAACGACATTTCCTTGCCGACATCTACATCACCCGCGAGCCACCGTTGTGGAAAAGATTAGGCTCAGGGTTATGCAGTTTTACGGCCAGGTGCCCCAGCATGACCTCACCTACTCCGACGTCTTCCTCGTGCCGTCGCGCTCCGACGTCGGTTCGCGGCTGAACGTCGATCTCTCCACGCCGGACGAGACCGGGATGCGCATCCCGCTCGTCGCCAGCAACATGAACGCGGTCTCAGGCGAGCGCATGGCGGCCGCGCT
>NZ_DLSO01000201.1:0-9020 GCF_002500165.1 Gordonia sp. UBA7860
CCCACCGTTGCGGTTGCGGGTGCGGTTGCGATTGTTGCCGCCCTGGTTCGACGCGTGGTCGGACTCGCCGCGCCCGTTGTCACCGCGATCGTTGTCACCGCGCCCGTTGCCACCACGGTCGTTGTCACCGCGGTGATTGTTCGACTGGTCGCTGTCGGTCCGAGTGCTCTGCGCGCTCGACTCCACCGACGCACCGTTCGCCGAGTCGGTAGCAGCACCGTCGGCATAGCCACTGCTGGCAGGAGTACTGCCGGCAGACTTCTCCGACTGCGGGCTCGCAGTGGTCTCGGAGGTGATCGTCATCTGCTCCGGCGCAGCCTCGGCAGATGTCGCGGTCTTCGTACGGCGGGTCGCGCTGCGGACCGCCTTGGGAGCCTCACCGGCAACAGCCTCGGCCTTGGGTGCGGTTGCCTTCTGTGCGTCGGCGGCAGGTGATCCTGCGCCCTGGCGCTCCTTGATGGCGGCGATCAGATCGCCCTTGCGCATTCCGGACGTGCCCTTGATGCCCAGCTCACCAGCGAGTGAACGGAGTTCGGTCAGCACCATGCCGGAGAGGCCTGCGCGTGTCTTGGTCTTGGGTGCGCCTTGGTCGTCGGCGACGCTTGGCGCGGTGATCAGGTCCGTATCAGTCACGGATGTCCTTTCGTTCCTCCGCAGTCAGATGCTGCGTGAGGTCGTGATGTCGCCTACTGAGGTGTCCGACGCCGCTCGATCGGCTCGACGCGTCGTCGACCTTCAGAGGAAATGACCGCCGTCCGTGCTGGATGGGCGGACAAGATTGTGGTCCGGCTGCGGTGTGTCACTCCTGAACTGCTGTGCTCTCGCCTGAACTGCTGGGCTCTCGACAAGAATCTGCTCTCGACGAGAAATGCCAGCTCGCCGATTGCGCGATGCCCCAGATCGGTGACTGCTCTTATTCGCACCCGGGAGCCGACCGGATACTGATCAGAGATCGGTGAGAAGCACGGCGGAACGAGCCTGCGCGGCTAGACCAGTTTATGATAACCCCCCAGGCATGGTACCGGCAACACGCCGAATCCGCATGAGGAGATTCAGCCGATCTGGACGCCGCCCGCGATCTCGAGTTGCTGCACACGAAAACCCTGCTCGGCCGCGAACTCGCGGGCCGTCGAATCGACTGATCGCGTGTCGAGGACCAGCACACTCGGGCCGGCTCCGGAGACCGTCGCAGCATATCCCCGTGCGCGGAGGGCGGCGACGAGCCGCGCGGTCTCCGGCATGGCGGCCGCGCGATAAGGCTGATGCAACCGATCGTCCGTTGCCGCGAACAGACAACTCGGATCGGACGTCAGCGCGACGACAGCGAGCGCTGCGCGACTGACGTTGAAGATCGCGTCGGCACGCGGGACGTCGTCGGGCAGCAGGCCTCGGGTGAACGACGTCGACGACTCGGTCGACGGAACGAAGGCTGTCGCCCGGATGCCGGGATGGACGTCGAGTCGCCGCGCGCCGTAGCGGGCATGCTCGCCGGGTTCGATCCAGGTGACGACCGCTGACCCGAGGACGCTGGCCGCGGCGTTGTCGGGGTGACCTTCGAAGGCGCTGGCCAATTGCACCAGGTCGGCGTCGGAGATGGGATCGCCGAGGCCTGCGGCCACAACCAGGCCGGAGGCCGCGGCGAGTCCGGAGACCGCGGCCGAGGCCGACGATCCGAGACCGCGCGAATGCGGGATGGCGTTGACAGTCTTCAGATGGAGTCCTGCCGCCGACACGCCCGCATGCGCGAGTCCGGCGAGCAATGCACGAACGACGAGATGGTTGGCATCACGGGGCACGTCGGCGGCGGCCTCACCCACGACGTCGACGTCGATACCGGCAGGCGTCGTCGAGGCAACCACCTCGTCGTAGAGCCCGAGCGCGATACCGAGCGAGTCGAACCCCGGTCCGAGGTTCGCACTCGACGCAGGCACGCGCACTGTGGTCGAAAGACCTTCCGGCAGTTGCCTATACACCGTATCCGGGCTGACCATTCGTCGGTCCGTCCCGGATTCAGGCGACGCCGAGTGCATCGGCAACCGCGACGGGATCGACCGGAATCGCCTCGACTTCCGGCATCCCGAGGAGTGCGGTATCGGGGTCCTTGAGGCCGTTGCCGGTCACGGTGCAGACAACCGTCTGGCCCGGAGTGATCCAGCCGTCGGCGTGGGCCGCGAGCAGGCCCGCCACGCTGGCAGCGGACGCCGGCTCGACGAAGACGCCCTCTTTACCCGCCACGAGTCGGTACGCCTCGAGCAGCTTCTCGTCGGTGGCTGCGCGGAACTGGCCGCCCGACTCCTCCTTGGCCGCGACGGCCTGGTTCCAGCTTGCGGGCGACCCGATGCGGATCGCGGTGGCGATGGTCTCGGGATCTTTCACCGGCGCGCCGTTGACCAGCGGAGCAGCACCCGCAGCCTGCACACCGAGCATGCGCGGAAGATCGCTGATGCCGTCGGCGTGGTACTCGCGATAGCCCTTCCAGTACGCGGTGATGTTGCCCGCGTTGCCCACCGGGAGCACGTGCACGTCAGGCGCGCGGCCGAGGACGTCGACGATTTCGAATGCCGCCGTCTTCTGCCCCTCGATTCGTGCCGGATTGACCGAGTTGACCAGCTCGATCTCGGTAAACTCCGCGGTGGCCTTGCGGGCGAGTTCGAGACAGTCGTCGAAGTTGCCCTGTACCTGGATGATCTTGGCGCCGCTCATGACCGCCTGGGCGAGCTTGCCCATCGCGATCTTTCCCTCGGGAATCAGCACGGCGCAGGTGATGCCGGCACGGGTGGCGTAGGCCGCGGCCGACGCCGACGTATTTCCCGTTGACGCACACAAGACCGCCGTCTTGCCGTTGTTGACCGCGTTGCTCACGGCCATGGTCATGCCGCGATCCTTGAACGAGCCGGTCGGGTTGAGTCCCTCGACCTTGAGGTACACCTCGCAGCCGGTCAGTTCGGAGAGGTGGCGCGCGGGAACGAGCGGGGTCGCACCCTCGAGGAGGGTCACGACCTTCCAGTCGTCGCCGACGGGCAGTCGTGAACGATAGGCCTCGATCAGCCCTGGCCAGCCTGCATGCACAGGCGCGTGCGCGGGTGCGTTGGTCGCGTCAGTCATCGGTTCCTTCCAATCGCAGAACGCTGGACACCGTGGTCACGGAGTCCATGTCCTCAAGTGCCGCAACGCATTCCGACTGAGCTCGATCGGGTGCGCGGTGTGTGACGACGATGAGCCGGGCGTCGTCGCCCGCGCCTTCCTGACGGACTGCGGCGATACTCACCGATCGCTTCGAGAATTCGTTGGCGACCTGCGAGAGTACACCGGGCTTGTCGGCGACTCGCATGGAGACGTAGTAGCGGGTCGGCACTTCGTCGATCGACGCAATCGGCAACGACGCGTAGGTCGATTCAAGTGGTCCGCGACCGCCGTGCACCTTGTTTCGTGCGGCCATCACCATATCGCCGAGCACCGCCGATGCCGTCGGCGAACCGCCTGCACCCTGCCCGTAGAACATGAGCCTTCCCGCGTTCTCGGCCTCGACGACGACTGCGTTGAAGGCGCCGTTGACCGTTGCGAGTGGGTGTGACAACGGGATCAGCGCCGGGTACACGCGCGCCGACACCCGCTGGGAGCCGTCGGCGCCTCGCACCCGTTCACAGATCGAGAGAAGTTTGACCGTGCAGTCGAACTTCTTCGCCGCCACCAGATCGTCGGGCGTCACGTTCGTGATGCCCTCGCGGTAGACGTCGGCCGCGGTCACGCGGGTGTGGAACGCGATCGACGCGAGGATCGCGGCCTTGGCCGCGGCGTCGTAGCCCTCGACGTCGGCCGTCGGATCGGCCTCGGCGTAACCCAGACGTCCTGCCTCGGCGAGGGTTTCGGCGTAGTCGGCACCGGTCTCCGCCATCTCCGACAGGATGAAGTTGGTGGTGCCGTTGACTATTCCGGCGACTCGCTCGACCGTGTCGCCCGCGAGAGACTGCATCAGCGGACGCACCACCGGAATTGCTCCGGCGACGGCCGCCTCGAAGTACAGGTCGACCTTGGCGTCGGCGGCTGCGGTGGCGAGTTCGCCCGTGTACTCGGCGAGTAGCGCCTTGTTGGCCGTCACCACGGATTTGCCCGATTGCAGTGCGGTGCGGATCAATTCGCGGGCGGGATCGATTCCGCCCATGAGTTCGACGACGATGTCGACGTCGTCGCGTGCCACGAGTGCTGCGGGGTCGTCGGTGATCAGTTCCTGAGCGATCTTGCGTGGCCGGGTCAGATCACGCACCGCGACGCCGCGAAGATCAACGGGCGCACCGACCCGAGCCCGCAGGTCGGCGGCGTTGTCCTCGAGGATTCGCACCACCTCGGAACCCACATTGCCCATACCGAGGACCGCGACGCCGATCGTCTTGTCCTGCGCTGTCATGTCTTGTCCCGCCGATTGGTCTTGCCCTACCGAGTTGTCTTGCCCTACACCGTTACTCATTCAGCGCACCTCCAGCCGCAGATAGTCGTCGAGTGTCTCGCGGCGAAGAATCACCCTCGCCGTACCGTCAGCCACCGCGACCACGGCCGGCCGCATCGCCATGTTGTATCGGCTCGACATCGAATAGCAGTACGCACCGGTCGCCGCGACGGCGATCAGATCGCCGGGTTCGAGGTCGCCGGGTAGCCAGCAGTCCTTGATTACGATGTCGCCACTCTCACAATGCTTTCCGACGACGCGGCTGACCACCGGATCGGCGTCGGAAACCCGCGAGACCAGCCGCACGTCGTACTCGGCCTGATACAGCACCGTCCGGATGTTGTCGCTCATTCCGCCGTCGACGGACACGTAGCGACGTACCGACCCGCCGCCGAGTTCGACGTCTTTGATGGTCCCGACCCGGTAGAGCGTGATGGTGCCCGGCCCGGCGATCGCGCGGCCGGGTTCGACGGCGATCGTCGGCATCGGCAGGCCAACCGCTTGCGATTCGCGACGGACGATGGTGGCCAGTGTCTCTGCGACATCGGCGACGGGCAGTGGACGTTCGTCGGGAAGGTACGAAATACCCAGTCCCCCACCGAGATCCACGATCGACATCTGCGACGTCTTGTCGACACCGAACTCGTCGACGACGTCGTGGAGCAACCCGAGCACCCGATGTGCCGCGAGCTCGAAGCCGTCCATGTCGAAGATCTGCGAGCCGATGTGGCTGTGCAGCCCCACCAGTCGAAGGTTATCGGTGGCGAAGACGCGGCGAACCGCTTCCATGGCGACGCCGCCCGACAGCGCGAAACCGAACTTCTGGTCCTCGTGTGCCGTGGCGATGAACTCGTGTGTGTGGGCCTCGACGCCGACGGTCACTCGGATCAGTACGTCGGCGACAACACCGCGCTCGCCCGCCAAACGGTCGAGGCGCTCGATCTCCATCATCGAGTCCAGCACGATGTGCCCGACGCCGGCCTCGAGTGCCGCGTCGAGTTCATCGAGGCTCTTGTTGTTGCCGTGCAACGCGATTCGCTCTGCCGGGAATCCCGCGTGAAGGGCGATAGCGAGCTCGCCACCCGAACAGACGTCGAGTGACAGACCCTCCTGGTCGACCCAGCGCGCAACCTCGCTACACAGGAACGCCTTCGACGCATAGTGCACACGTCCGTAGGGTCCGAACGCGGTCATCATGTCGCGGCAGCGTGAGCGGAAATCATCCTCGTCGAGCACGAACAGCGGGGTGCCGAAGGTCTCGGCCAGCTCACCGACTCCAACGCCCGCGATGGTCAGTTCGCCGGACTCGGCACGAACAGCATTGCGCGGGAACACGTTTGCCGGGATCTGCGCAACCGCGGCCGGGTCGTTCGGCTGCTGGGCCAACTGCGGTGCCGCTTGGGTCTCGGCGTGGCGCGGTCCCGCCGGATGCGCGTTCACATCCGCTCCGGAGCGCTGACGCCGATGAGGTCGAGCCCGTTGCGCAGAACCTGGCGGGTTGCCGCGCAGAGCGCAAGCCGCGCGCCGTGGATGTCACCGGGTTCTTCATCGCCCTGCGGCAGCACCCGATTGTGGGCATAGAACCGGTGGTAGGCACCCGCGAGGGACTCCAGGTAGCGCGAGATGCGGTGCGGCTCACGCAGTTGCGCCGCCGTCGCCACGACTTCGTCGAAGTCGCCGATCGTGCGGATCAGATCGCCCTCGGTGTCGGAGTCGAGCAGGTCGAGGTGTTCGAGTCGGGGCTTGAGGCCCAGTTCGTCGGCGTTGCGCGCGATCGCCGACAGCCGCGCGTGTGCGTACTGCACGTAGTACACCGGGTTGTCGTTGGACTGCTTGGCCAGCAGGTCGAGATCGATGTCGATGTTCACGTCGATCGACGAGCGGATCAGCGCGTAGCGCGCGGCGTCGACTCCGACCGCGTCGACGAGGTCGTCGAGCGTGATCACGGTGCCGGCCCGCTTGCTCATCCGCACCGGCTTGCCGTCGCGGACGAGGTTGACCATCTGCCCGATGAGCACCTCGACAGTGTCGGGGTCGTCACCCAAAGCTGCGGCGGCGGCCTTGAGTCGCTTGATGTAGCCGTGGTGGTCGGCGCCGAGCATGTACATGCACAGGTTGAAACCGCGGTTGCGCTTGTCACGGTAGTAGGCGATGTCTCCTGCGATGTAGGCGGCTTCGCCATCGCTCTTGATGACGACACGGTCCTTGTCGTCGCCGAAGTTCGTCGTCCGTAGCCACCACGCGCCGTCGGACTCGTAGAGGTTGCCGTTGGCGCGCAGTTCGGCGATGCACTCCTCCACCAGGCCCGAGGTGAACATCGAGTTCTCGTGGGTGAACACGTCGAAGTCGGTCCCGAACTCGTGCAGGCTCGACTTGATGTGGTCGAACATCAACTCGACGCCGACCGACCGGAACGTCTCACGACGTTGCTCCTGCGGCTGCGAGAGGACGTCGGGGACGGCCTCGACCACCTTGTTCGCGATGTCGACGATGTACTCGCCCGCGTACCCGTCCTCGGGCGTCGGCTCGCCGAGCGCTGACGCCTCCAGTGAGCGTGCGAACTTGTCGATCTGAGAACCGTGGTCGTTGAAGTAGTACTCGCGGGTGACCTTGGCTCCGCGTGCTGCCAACACCCGTCCGAGAGCATCACCGACCGCGGCCCAGCGCGTGCCACCGAGGTGGATCGGGCCGGTCGGGTTGGCCGAGACGAACTCGAGGTTGATGGTCTTGTCGCTGAACTCGTCGCCCTTGCCGTACTCGGTGGTCTGGGTGAGGGCCGTCTCGATGACGCTGTTCTGGGCCGACGCGGCCAGCCAGATGTTGACGAATCCCGGGCCCGCGACCTCGGCTTTCTCGATACCATCCGCAGCGGAGAACGCCTCGACGAGCCGTCCTGCGAGTTCGCGCGGATTGACACCGAGCTTCTTGCCGAGCTGAAGTGCGACGTTGGTCGAGTAATCGCCGTGATCGGCGTGGCGAGGACGCTCGACGACCACGGATTCGGGCACCAGCGACGCGTCGAGTCCGCGATCGGACACGACGGTCCGGGTCACGGTACTCAACAATGCGGCGAGATCGGCGGGAGTCACAGGTCACCATCCTATTGGCCCCACTTCAGCAAGCCGCAACTGCCTGGTGAATCGTAGAGTTTTGAACCGTGATCCCTGCGATACGACTCTGGAATGACACCGACGGCCGATCCCACGTCGAGCACGGCTCGGTGTCACTCGACGCGCACACACTGCGCTCTGCCGAGACTGCAACGACCACCGCTGCGTTCCAGGAGACCGCCGAGGGCGGCTCGTTCGCCTGGCACACCGCGCCGCGGCGTCAGTACGTGATCACCCTGGCCGGTGTGCTGGACTTCGTCACCCGCGACGGAGAGAAATTCCGGCTCGAACCCGGGGTCGTCCTGGTCGCCGAGGACACCGACGGCACCGGCCATCGGTGGGAACTGCTCGGCGACGACCCGTGGCGACGGCTGTACGTCGGGCTTGCCGACGATGCGGAGTCGGGGTTCCGGGCCCAATGATGGGTTCTTACGGAGTGAGATGGACATAGGGCGCAGGATCGCCCGGTTGCTGGTGTTGCGCGTGTTTCCATAGTTGATCAGTGAAGGCGGCTGCCACGTCCCACTGGACAGGCGTTGAAAGTTCCATTCCACGCGAGGCCCCATTCCATTGCGGAGACCGGACAGTACGAACGAATATTGGCGACGCTCTCCTCGTCCGAGCGTACGGAGAGGCACAGCGTACGGAGAGGCACAGCGTACGGAGACATGAGGAGTATTTACCGAGGCCCGCGGTGATCTGCGGGCCCGGAGATAAGAAACGGTGCCCCCGGCAGGATTCGAACCTGCGGCCTTCTGCTCCGGAGGCAGACGCTCTATCCCCTGAGCTACGGGGGCTCAACGGGCGACAGCAAGCCTAACCCACAGCGCGAACGGATCCCAACCCGGCACGCGTGTGTCAGAACGGGGGTGGTCCGGCTGAGTTGTCGACAAGGGATTTGTCGACGTCGCGGGTGAGGCGGCGTTGGCGGTTGCGGTGTCGTTCGGCGCGGCGTCGGGCGTGTTTGTTCGCCGCGCGTGTGTGTCGGCGCGGGGTGGTCTCGAGTGGTTCGATTCGACGCGGTGGCGGATCACCGGTGGCCGGTGGGGTGAAGTGGAGTCGGCGTAGTCCGGGGAAGGTGTCTTCGAACGTTTCGGCGTCACCGGGGATGACGAATCCTTCCGGGGTGATGTATTCGGTGACCAACCGGCCGGTGACCGGGTCGCGGTACTGGTCATCGATCCAGTCGCCGAATGTCTTGGTGATGTGCCCGTACCGGCATTTGGTGTTGAGGTTCTCGTAGCTGGTGGACCCACCTGCAGCCGGGGTGTGGTGGTCGTATTCGGTGACGTGATCGTTGTCGGCGGTCCATGCCGAATGGCTGCAGCCGGGGTCGACGCAGTAGCCGTCGCGGCATCGCACCGCTTCATCTAATGCGGTGGATGGGCGGTAGGGGTCGGTGCCGTGTGCGGGCAGGGTGAACGTGCCGTCAGCGTTTTCGGGGATGTTTGTCGGTACCACCCGGT
>NZ_DLSO01000155.1:0-37963 GCF_002500165.1 Gordonia sp. UBA7860
GGCGCGCAGCACGCAGCGGCCGCATCGACGACATCGCCTACTTCGCACCCGGCGACTCCGCTGAGCGGGCCGAGCCGAACACCGCCGAGAACCCAGACGACGAGAACGTCATCATCACCACACCGATCACGACGAGCATCATTCACTCCGCGACCGAAGAGGAATCGCGCTATCTCGAGGGCCTCAAGGCGGGCAAGCTGATCGGAACGCGTATCGGCTCAGGAGTCGACGCCGGGCGCGTCTACTTCCCGCCACGCTCGGTGAGTCCCGCCGATGGAGCGCCGGCTGTCGAACACGTCGAACTTCCCGACACCGGAACCGTCACGACGTTCTGCATCGTCAACGTGCCCTTCCAGGGTCAGCGGATCAAGCCACCCTACGTGGCGGCATACGTGCTGCTCGATGGCTCCGACATCCCGTTCCTGCACCTCATCCTCGACGCTCCCGCCGACGAGGTCCGCATGGGCATGCGCGTGCAGGCGGTCTGGGTCCCCGACGATGAGCGCGAACTGTCGATGGGATCGATCAGCCACTTCCGGCCCACCGGCGAACCCGACGCCGAGTACGACACCTACCGCGAGTTCCTCTGACCCGCGATCCCCATCTCTAGGAGAAGCACGTGACCCTCCCCCGCATCGCGATCGTCGGGTTCGCCCACAGTCCCAACATCGTCGGCACGCACGGCACCACCAACGGCGTCGAAATGCTGATCCCCTGCTTTGACAAGCTCTACGCCGAGCTCGGCATCTCCCGCACCGACATTGAATTCTGGTGCAGCGGATCGTCGGATTATCTTGCCGGACGGGCCTTCTCGTTCATCTCGGCGATCGACTCGATCGGCGCGATGCCGCCGATCAACGAGTCCCACGTCGAAATGGACGGCGCGTGGGCGCTCTACGAGGCGTGGGTGAAGATCGCGAGCGGCGAGGTCGACCTCGCCCTCGCCTACGGCTTCGGCAAATCCTCCGCGGGAGACAGCAATCGCACGCTGTCGATGCAGACCGATCCCTACACGGTGGCCCCACTCTGGCCGGGCGACCGCGCGCTCGCAGGACTGCAGGCCCGCGCGGGTCTCGACGCGGGCACGTGGACCGAAACCGACATGGCCGCCGTCGCAGCACGCACGACGGGGGCGTCGGCCGACGACCTACTCGCTACCGAATACATCGCCAATCCTCTTCGCGCACATGACATCGCACCGTTCACCGATGCCGCCGCCGCCGTCATCATCGCCAGTGAGCGCCGCGCCCGCGAGCTCGTCGCCAATCCTGCATTCGTCACCGGCTGGGATCACCGTATCGACAGCGCGAACTTCGGCGCACGAGACCTCACCATCTCACCGTCGACCAAGCTCGCCGCCGACACCGCGTTCGGCGATCGCACCCGCGCCGTCGACGTCGCCGAGATCGCCGCCCCGTACACGCACCAGGAGATCATCGTTCGCAACGCGCTCGGACTGCCCGACTCGGTGCGCATCAATCCGTCCGGCGGCCTGCTCACGGGCAATTCGTTGTTCAGCGGCGGACTGCAGCGTATCGGCTACGCGGCACACTCCATCCTGACCGGCGATGCGCAGACCGCGGTGGCGCACGCGACGAGCGGCCCTCTGCTGCAACAGAACATGGTGGTCACGCTGCAGGGTGACTCGAACAGGGGCGATTCCAAGAGCGGCGACTCGAGCGTGGGAGACGACAACTGATGGCACACAACAACCGTGCGGCGGTCCTGGGTACCGGGCAGACCAAGTACGTCGCCAAGCGGCACGACGTCACGATGGCAGGTATGTGCCGCGAGGCGATGGACGCAGCCCTCGCCGACGCCGAGGTGAGCATCGACGAGATCGACGCGATCGTCATTGGCAAGGCACCGGATCTCTTCGAGGGATCGATGATGCCCGAGCTGGCCATGGCCGACGCCCTTGGCGCCGTTGGCAAACGACTGATCCGCGTGCACACCGCGGGCTCCGTCGGCGGCTCGACGGCCAACGTCGCGGCGTCGTTGGTGTTCGCGGGCGTCCACAAACGTGTGCTCGCGATCGCGTGGGAGAAGCAGTCCGAGTCAAATGCCATGTGGGCGTTGTCACTTCCGGTTCCGTTCACCAAGCCGGTCGGCGCGGGAGCGGGCGGCTTCTTCGCCCCGCACGTGCGCTCGTACATCCGGCAGTCGGGCGCGCCCGAGCACATCGGCGCGATGGTCGCCACCAAGGATCGACGCAACGGCGCGCGAAACCCGTTGGCCCACCTACACCAACCCGACATCACCGTCGAAAGTGTGATGGCGTCGCAGATGCTCTGGGACCCAATCCGCTACGACGAGACATGCCCATCATCCGACGGCGCGTGCGCGGTCGTCATCGGCGATGAGCAGGTCGCCGACGCCGCGGTCGCCGACGGCCGCCCGGTCGCCTGGGTCCACGCCACCGCGATGCGGACCGAACCGCTGTTCTTCGCGCACCGCAATACCGTCAACCCCCAGGCGAGCCGCGACGCCGCGGCAGCACTGTGGAAGTCCGCGGGCATCGACAATCCGATCGACGAGGTCGACGTCGCCGAGGTCTACGTCCCGTTCTCGTGGTTCGAGCCCATGTGGCTCGAGAGCCTCGGCTTCGCCCCCGAGGGCGAGGGCTGGAAGCTCACCGAGGCCGGCGAGACCGAGATCGGTGGTCGCATTCCGTTCAACCCGTCGGGCGGCGTGCTGTCGTCGAACCCGATCGGAGCGTCGGGCATGATCCGCTTCGCCGAGGCCGCGATCCAGGTGATGGGCAAGGCGGGCGACCACCAGGTTGCCGACGCCCGCAAAGCCCTCGGCCACGCCTACGGCGGCGGGGCGCAGTACTACTCGATGTGGCTCGTCGGCGCCGACAAGCCGACGAACTAGCCGGCCCTCACGCCGCGTGTCGCTCGAGCATGCCCAGCACCCGACGTGCCAGCACCGCAGGCTCATCGACGTCGCGCCAGCCCCACCGCAACAGGACGTGTCCGGTCTCGACGATCGCGTCGCCGCGCGACTTCTCCCCGAGTAGTGCACATCGCGTCTCGTCGGCATCGTCGCCGTACTTGTTGCCGTCGGCCTCGCCGCACAGTCACGCATTGCGCCAGTACAGATCGACGCGCGCGACGAAGTTCCCGTGCGCGTCATAGATGTTCACCTGCAACTCCGGCTCGGGTACGCCGGCGTCGACCAGTTCGACGCGGCTGCGCGTCTCGAGCACCGACTCACACTTGCGGTCACACCGACCGATCGCGGGAATCGCCGCGGCAGCCCGCGCATCCCCGTCAGCAGGTCCAGCTCGTTCTGCAGATCGTCGACGGTGCAGAGACCGGCGTGCAGCGCGGCGTCGCCCACCGCGATAGCTGGTATCCGAGCTCCGGTGCGCGCGATGTCGACCACCGTACGAGCAGGCGACACCACCAGCACACCGTCGACCTCGACGAGGGCTGGTGGTCGGGTGTCGGTGATCAACCGCGTGCGCGATGTGGTGCGTGTGCCCGGCGTGCGCCCGCTGTCTGCGATCGACACCCGCGAGGTGTCCAACCCCAGACCGGCAAGCCGAGCACCGCGGCGGCCGACGAAAGCGCTAGCGCCCGAGTATGTTTGGCGGACCGAACCTCCTGAGTCCGGTTGTCGCGTCGTATCGCGGCAAGCGCTCGCTGCCGGTGTCGCTCTTCGGGAGTGTCTTCGGCCAGCAGATCCCGGGGAATCGCTACTCCCGGTGCCAGCGACACGAGAGTGCCGACGTCGAGCGCCCGTCGTATCTCACGATCGACGAAACCCGCCGCGAGGAGCTCGGCGCGATTGACCGCGCCCGTGACGCCGTGGAAGTAGACCATGCACGTTGTGACGCGCGCAGCGTCGAATCGGTTCCATGAAAAATCCGCACCTCATCTCCTCACGCCTCACCTTCGGCAGTGCCGAAGGTGAAGTGCCACAGACGAGGTGCGGATTTCGACGCAAGCCCCAGTGTCAGGCCGGCCGGACCGAGTTGATCGTCTTCTCGACCTCCCAGAACGCGCGCAACGCCGACAGTTTGCCCTCGTCGTCGGCCCGATAGGTGAACACGCCGTGCGCCTCCGACACGTGGCCCGCGATGTGGGTCACGATCTTCCCGACGTATGCGACCTCGTTGCCGCAGATGATCTCGTCGTCGAAGACGAAGTCGATACTCTCGGTTGTCGCGATCGACAGATCCCAGAACTGCGAGATACGCTCTCGCCGTTGGAATCCAACCCCTCGTTCATCGAACATCGACGCCCCGACCGGGTCCTCGACCTTCGCATCGGCCGCGAAATTGTCGAGCCAGGCCTCCTTGTCACGAGCCGCGACCGCCTCCCGCGATCGCCGACCCGCCACCACGGCGGGATTGTTCTCCCTATCGATGCCCAGATATGCGGGTTTACTCGAATCCTGTTGGGCTGCACTGGTCATCGGTCACCGAGTCCCGTAGTCGACCTGGAGTTCCTTCACCCCGTTGATCCAACCGTGCCGGAGTCGACGCGGCTCGTCCAGCCGCGAGATGTCGGGCACGAGGTCGGCGATTGCATTGAACATCAGGTTGATCTCCATGCGGGCGAGGTTTGCACCGACGCAGAAATGCGCTCCGTTGCCACCGAATCCGACGTGCGGGTTGGGGTCGCGCAGGATGTTGAAGGAGAACGGATCGTCGAACACGTCTTCGTCGTAATTGGCTGAGCCGTAGAACAATCCGACGCGCTGCCCCTGCTTGATGTCGACGCCGCCGACCTGCGTGTCGCGCTTGGCGGTGCGCTGGAAGCAGTTCACCGGCGTTGCCCAGCGCACGATCTCGTCGACCGCCGTGGCGGGCCGTTCCTTCTTGAACAACTCCCACTGGTCGGGATGCTCCAGGAAGGCATTCATGCCGTGGCTGATCGCGTTGCGCGTGGTCTCGTTGCCCGCGACGGTGAGCAGGATGAAGAAGAATCCGAACTCGGCCTCGTCGAGGTGCTGTCCGTCGATGTCGGCGTTGACCAGCGTGCTGACGATGTCGTCGACAGGACACTTTCGACGCTCCTCCGCCATGTTGTAGCCATAGCCGAGGATCTCTGCCGACGCCATCTGCGGATCAACGCCTGCGAACTCGGGATCGTCGTAGTTCATCATGCCGTTCGACCAGTCGAACAGCTTCTTGCGATCCGACTCCGGGACACCCAGCAGATCGGCGATAGCCAGCAGCGGGAGGTCGACGGCGACGTCGTGGACGAAGTCGCCGGTTCCCCGGTCGGCCGCTTGGCGCACGATGGTGCGCGCGGCGTCGTCGAGCTTCTCTTCGAGAGCCTGTACGGCGCGAGGCGTGAACGCCTTCGAGATCACCTTGCGCAGGCGGGTGTGCTCCGGCGGGTCGTGATTGATCAGCAGCGCCTTGGTGACGTCGAGCTGGTCTTGGGGCATCTCGTCGTCGAACCGCATGATGACGCCGTTGGTCGACGTTGCCCAGTCCTCGTTGTTCTTGGAGATCTCGCGGACATGCGCGTGCTTCGAGACGACCCAGTAGCCGCCGTCGTGGAATCCGCCACCCTTACCCGGGAGCTGCGCATTCCACCAGACCGGAGCGGTCTTGCGCAGGGCCGCGAACTCGGCGACCGGAATACCCTTCTCGAGCAGGTCGGGACTGGTGAAATCCCACCCTTCCTGGTGCATGAACGGGCATGATGCCGCTGGTGAGGATGACGTCTGGTCGGCCCCCACGCCGTCGGTCTGGATCACGTGAAATACCACCTGTTCTCAGTGTTCTGCAACCGAGACGTGAACGTGTTCACGTCTCACTGGCGCTCACTGTACACACAGTATCGCACCAAAACAGGAACTCGTTCTACTTTTTCTTCGTCGCAATGGACAGAAACAGGAACATGTTCTACTTTCATGCCAGAGCAGTGTTCTGCGCGGCAGAACAGCAGGTCCGCGCAGGAGCAGTCGATCTGTGCAGAGAAGCCTGTGCGGAGAAGTAGAAGCCCGAAAGGTGACGGACATGGGTGTGCCGGTAATCGTCGAAGCAGTGCGAACCCCTATCGGCAAGAGGGCGGGCTGGCTCTCCGGTCTGCACGCGGAAGAACTACTCGGCCTCACGCAGCGCGGCTTGATCGAGAAGGCGGGTATCGACGCATCGCTGGTCGAGCAGGCCATCGGCGGATGTGTCACACAGGCGGGAGCGCAGGCCGGCAACATCACGCGCAAGGCGTGGCTGTCTGCGGGACTTCCAGAGCAGACCGGCGCGACGACCATCGACTGCCAGTGCGGCTCTGCGCAACAGGCAAACAACCTGATCGCCGGGCTGATTGCCTCGGACGTGATCGACGTCGGTATCGCGTGTGGGGTCGAGCTCATGACGCACACACCACTCGGGTCGAACGTGGGCGTCGACGCCGGCCCATACCACGCGGACTCCTGGAACGTCGAGATGCCCAACCAGTTCGAGGCGGCGGAGCGTATCGCGGCACGCCGCGGGATCACCCGCGCCGACGTCGACGAACTCGGAGTGCGAAGCCAGAAACGTGCGCGTCAGGCATGGGATGAGCACCGGTTCGACCGTGAAGTGTTGACCCTCAAGGCACCTGAGCGCACCAAGGAGGGCGTGGTGACCGGCAACATCATCGACGTCACACGCGATCAAGGGCTCCGAGACACCACACCCGAATCGCTCGCCGCCCTCAAGCCGGTCATCGACGGCGGCATCCACACAGCAGGCACGTCGTCCCAGATCTCCGACGGCGCTGCAGCCGTCCTGCTGATGGACGAGACCAGAGCGCGCGAGCTCGGACTCCGCCCGCGAGCGCGACTGCGGGCGGCCGCCCTCGTCGGCTCGGAACCGTACTACCACCTCGATGGCCCCGTCCAAGCCACCGAGCGAGTGTTGGCCAAAGCGGGAATGTCGTTGTCCGACATCGACATCGTCGAGATCAATGAGGCCTTCGCCTCGGTTGTCCTCAGTTGGGCCCAGGTGCACGGCGCCGACATGGACAAGGTGAACGTCAACGGCGGCGCGATCGCCCTTGGCCATCCGGTCGGCAGCACGGGTTCGCGGTTGCTCACCACCGCTCTGTACGAACTCGAACGGCGCGACGCGCAGACTGCTCTGATCACCATGTGCGCGGGCGGCGCACTGGCAACCGGCACCATCCTCGAGCGCATCTGAGAGTCACGGGAGCGCGCATGAAAGCTGAAAACCGTCCGGCACAACTCGATTCACCGATCGTGGCGAAAGCGATCAAACTCGGCTCGCGCCTCAACACCGCACTGTACAAACGCAGCGGCGGTCGGCTCGGCCGCACCTGGCGGGTCGGCGCGGCGATGCGCAACCCCGTCGACGTATGTCTGCTGACCACAATCGGCCGCAAGTCCGGCCAACCGCGCACCGTGCCGCTGCTCTATCTGCGCGACGGCTACACGGTCGTCGTCGTCGCCTCGCAGGGCGGATTACCGTCGAATCCGGCGTGGTACCTCAATCTGCGCAGCAACCCCGACGTGTCGATCCAGATCGGTTCGCAGACGGGCGAATACACGGCACGGACGGCGAACGAACAGGAGCGGAACCAACTCTGGTCCCGCCTGGTGGAGCTGTACGCCGACTTCGATACCTATAAGGCGTGGACCGATCGCACCATCCCGGTGGTGATCTGCACACCACGCTGACTCACCTGCGATCAGCCGACACGTCCGCGTGCGCGGGCAATGCGCGAATCGCCGCACCCGCCCATGCGTCGAGAAATGCACGACGCTGCGCGCTCGACCGCTCCGTGCCGTGGTCGATCATCATGGACTGCAGTGTGCGCAGCACGATTTCGACGATGACGTCCATCTCGGCCGGGCCGTACCCGCGAGCAGCCCAGTCGACGTCCATACGCTCGACCATCGAGCGCGCGAATCCCTGACCGGCCTCCGACGTCACTCCTTCCACAGCGAACAGACTCACGTTGTCCGCCCTGAACAGCAGGCCGACGTAGCGGTCGTCCGGCAGTTCCTGGAGTACCACGTCGATTCCCTCGACGACAGCGACGTCGGGCTCACGAATACCGCTGACACGTACCGCGATTCGCTCGAGAAACGCGCCGACGGCGTCGAACGCGGTTGCCCGGAGTAGCGCCTCGGTGCTGGGGAAGTATCGATACACGGTCTGGCGAGTGACTCCGAGAGTGCGCGCGACGTCGCTGATCGTCGTCGCCACACCGTGTTCGTCGATCGCCGACCGTGCGGCCGCAAGAATGCGCGCCGTGGCCTCGGCGTCGTCGACCGGGACGCTTCCGGCCCAGCCGTGCGTACGCATGTCTCGCGACCACCTTCCGGCACCGATTTCCCAGTACCTATTCCCCGGCACCCACTTCCCGGTACCGACCTCTACCAGCGCAGACCGTATCACGGGAAAACGACCATACACATGTGATCGGACTGTATGGTGAAGCCATGACAGCCATCACCACCGATGCGGCTTGCCCATTCGGCAAGGGTTTCGATTTCACCGATCCCGATGTGCTCGAATCCGGCCTACCGATGACCGAATTCGCTCACCTGCGCCGGACTACGCCCGTCTGGTGGAACGAACAGCCACTCGGCACCTCCGGTTTCACCGACGGCGGCTACTGGGTGATCTCGCGACACACAGACGTGCGCGAGATCTCGAAGAACAACCAGGTGTGGTCGACAAACGCCAACGGCGCCATCATCCGACTCCCCGACTACGTCACCCCCGACCAGATCGAGTTCACCAAGGCGCTACTCGTCAACCACGATCCGCCGGAGCACACTCGTCTGCGCAAGATCGTGTCGCGACTCTTCACACCGAAGGCTGTTGGGTCACTGGAGGAGAATCTCGCAACGTCGGCACGCCAGATCGTCGAATCGGCCGCAGCCAAGGAGTCGGGAAACTTCGTCGACGACGTGGCCATCCACCTTCCCCTGCAGGCGATTCTGGATCTCATCGGTGTCCCGACAGCCGACCGTCCACGTATTCACGAGCTCGTCGACGCGATCATCAACAGCGACGATCCCGACCACACGATCGACCCCGCGATGGCCAACGCCGAGCTGCTCGGCTACGCCTATTCGATGGCCGAGGAGCGTCGGCGCAACCCCACCGACGACATCGTCACCACACTGATAGAGGCAGACATCGACGGAGAGTCGTTGTCCGACATCGAGTTCGGATTCTTCGTCATCCTGCTGATCACTGCCGGAAACGAGACGACGCGCAACGCGACCAGCCACGGCATGAATGCCTTCATGTCCCACCCTGGGCAGTGGGAGTTGTTCAAGTCGCAGCGCCCGAAGACCACGATCGACGAGGTGCTGCGCTGGTCGACCCCGGTCAACGCCTTCCAGCGGACGGCCAAGGCGGACACCACCATTGCAGGCGTCGACATCGCCGCCGGACAGCGGGTCGGCATCTTCTACGGTTCGGCAAACTACGATGAGAATGTTTTCGACGACCCGTTCACGTTCAACATTCTCCGGGATCCCAACCCGCATCTGGCCTTCGGCGGCAACGGCGCCCACTTCTGCATCGGTGCCAACCTCGCGCGCCTCGAACTCTCCCTGATCCTCAACGCTGTCGCAGACGTACTTCCCGACATCGAGCGGATCGGCGAGCTGCGTCGTGTGCGATCAGGCTGGCTCAACGGCGTCAAAGACCTGCCCGTTCGCTACGGCGCGGCCGGAGGCTGCCCGGTCGCGCACTGAGCAGTCCCTGGATTGCCCACTACGCTGACGTCGCTTTACTCACATCACATTCGCGTGCAAGACAGTCACCGGCCCGGTTGAATGGCAGCATGGCGAACGAAAGCACTCAGTTGGCGGCCCCGCGTGTCGCTGTCGTGGTCCCCGCCTACAACGAGGTCGACTACATCGAAGACACGATCCGGGCTTTGCAGCAGCAGACCTTTCGCGATACCGCCCCCCACGATGCTGGTGCGCCATTCCGCATCATCGTGGTGGACAACAACAGTACCGACGGGACAGCCGATCTCGTTCGCCAGCTCGCGTCCCACTCGGCTGTCCCGATCGATGTGCTCACCGAAACCGAGAAGGGCACCGGCAGCGCCGCAGACTCGGGCTTTCGCTATGCCGTCGACAGCGGAGCCCAGTTCATCGCTCGCACCGACGCCGATACGCTCCCCGCGCCGGACTGGCTGACACAGATCGTCGCCCCACTGCTTGATGGCAAAAGCCTTGTGGGAGGTCGGGTGCGTGCCCGCAGCTCCGATGGAGCCCGTGCCATTGCGTTCAACCTGATCGGGACGACATGGCGCCTCGGACACTTGATCACCTGGTTGCGCACACGATCTCAACCTGCGCACCTACGCAAGAGTTTCCTGGTTGTCGGCAACAATCTGGCGGTCACCGCTGACACCTACTGTGCGGCAGGAGGATTCCCGCGGACGAAGATCGACGATGTCGACGAGGACGCGGTTCTACAGCAACGTGTCGCCGAGTACGCAGGTGCAGACTCCATAGCGCTCGCACCACATGCCGTCGTCTTCACTTCTCTTCGACGACTGCAGGCTTACGGCACTCGGGGCTATCTCGATTGGTATCACTCCAAGAACGCAGGCGACGGCGATGTGCCCACTGATGTTCGCTGATCAACGAGCCGCTCGCTGATCTCCCTGACCGCAGCACCGGTGAACTCCAGGACGTCGCCGACCACGGACTCCGCCGCAGCTGTAGCGGGGTACCGAACCCGTGCGTGAATACCATCGTCGTCGCGCCACAGCCACCACTGAACATTGTCCGTCGCATGATCGCCCGACAACTGTTGCACTGCAACATCTTTCGATGGCCGGCGTTGCCGGGTGTAATCGACGTACGAAACCATGAAGACATCCCCGCGTGAACTACGCAATCTGCTGCCGAATGTCTGATAGACCGCCGTCAGTCCGACGCTCGCAAGCGGTAGGGCTTCGGAAAGTCGATGTGCGTTGAGCGGCAACAGTTCGACGACATCCCCCTCGCCGCGGACACGCAGCGGGATGTTGGCAACCACCCAGGCAACGATCGACTCGGTTGTCTGAAGTCCCGCAGGCACGATCATCGCGGTGTCGGCCGGACCACCCGCCAGACGAATCGCGCGTCCAATGCACGTCAACAGCGCCGAGAACGTTCTCGCGCCCCGCTTGTGTACTGCCGAGCTGAAGTGCAGCGCCTCGGACCGACCGAGGAGGGTGCTCACCCGTGTTCTCATCGGCGCTCGTCGTCCCGGTTCGAGCCCCAGGTCGAGGGGGAAAGCTGGTATCTCCCAGTCGGACTCGTCGAGAAAGCGGAACCAACCGGCAAGTCGCGGATCGTCGGGAGCCACGTCACCACCGAACAGGTGCGCGCGCACGGCGGCGAGCCCCGAGCCGGCACTCGACAGTTGACGGCCGGCAACCACGTCGGAGATATCCGCCGCGAGCACCGTCAACGATCGGGCGTCGACGTAGACGTGATCGAACGCGCAGATCACCGTGGTGGTATCGGGACGGAGCACCGCCGCAAAGAAGTGTGACAGCGGCTTGGTTGGGTTGCACGCCATAGCGATTCGTGCGAGTACCAGCTCCGCCATACCCGCGTCTGACAGGTCGGTCGGAGCCTGCGAGTCGACGCTGACGCTGATCGACGACAATGGGACCTCGCGCCGACTGAGGTCATCGCCCTCCGCTGAAATATAGGTCCGCAGTATGTCGTGCCGGGACAGCAACACCTCGGGAAGCCGTTCTAGCAGAACACGATCAACCGCATAGGGGAAGTCGAGGACCAGGGTCAGCGAACCCGGATGTCCCGCTCGATGCGAATCGACGTGAAATCGCTCGTTCTCCGACAATCCGGTGTCGGAAGGCAGATCATCTCCGATGAGATCGGCATGAAAGACGGCGAGTTGGCCTGATCTCAGTGAATAGTCTTGTATACCAGCTAGTTTCATTGCCTCACCCGGGTACCCGCGATCGCGGTGACCGCGGAGTCCGCAGATTCCAGGAGCGCTCTGAGCTGTGCCGCAACTGTGTCGAGATAGCGCTCGATGTGTACGCGCGCAACATCATTGTCGGGAATCTGAGATTCGACGACCAGCCCGTCGACCATGCGACTCAGCCACAGGTTGGAGTTCTTGGTTTTGCCGATCCCGGGAAATCCCACCGTTGTTCCGACAGTGGGGTCGTCGATTCCCGGCAGCCGACGGTGATCGATGTAGGTCACCATCTGAGGAGAACCGGCCATCTGTGGAAGCTCGCCTGACCGCGCAAGCACCTGCAGAACCGCACCGATCGGAGCCGCGGCAGCGCCTTTGGCCCGCTTCACCGCGACAGATGCAGTGCGCGCCAGCTCGATCGGATCAGCTCCGGGATCAACGTCGAAGTAGACCGGCGCGAAGTTGCACGCCCAGCCCTGGGTGAACTCGAACTCGATCCCGCGGGTTGCCAGGGCGGTCGTCGTGAAGAATCGCTTCTCCCCTGTACAGATGTACTGCGCAGATGCCAACGCGGAGAAGAGACATCCAGCGATGGTGACCCAGCTCGACGAGGCACTGACGACGTCGAGCGCATCCGCTTCGTCCGCCGTGAGCAGATCACGACGGCAGCGCACAGCAGGGACGGGAGCGTCGTCGTCGAGTCCGAGGGGGACCGGTGATGCGGGAAGAGATCCCTTGATGGCCAAAGCTTCTCGCCACGCCTTGACGCCGATGTCATCGGCGCGCACGCGCGCAGCGCGACGATGCTCATCGGCCACGTAGTTGCCGAACGATGCCACGTCGGTCAGCGTCGCCGACGTTCCCGTGGTCTCCGCCCGATACAGGGCGTTGATCTCGTCCATCGCCAGCCATAGCGAATAGCCGTCGCCGTGAACGTGATCGGCGCCGAGGTAGAACGTGAATCCACCGTCGCCGTCGAACGCTCCGAAGTGCATCGACTGCGGGGAATCGAACGCGGTCGCAACGGAGATGCGATTCGCAAGGTAGTCGCCCGCATCCTCGGCGTCGACTTTCCGATCCCGACCGAGCGGCCACTGCGCCACCAACTCGACGTGGGTCTGCGGTATGACACGCCTCTCGACACCCACCTCGCCCAGTGTGTAGAAACTCCGCAGTTCGTCGTGCCGTTGCACGAAGGCTGTCAGCGCTGCGGCCATCGCTACCGGGTCCAGTGTGGTGTCGAATCTGGCGAAAGCACCCACGACGGAACGATGCTCGTCGCCGCGGGCACGCGCCGCGGTCGAAGTGACGACGTGCTCGGTCTGCAGAAACGTTGCACCACCGGTCACACGCGCGGCCTGCAACGCCGCATCAGGCGAACACAACGACCACTCGACAGGGGTACCGCCAGGAAACTGCTTACGCAGCAGTGGTTCTGGCGTCGCAGGTGCGCCGAATACCACCGTCATGCTGTGATGTCCGCCGACGCTCGCGACGCCATCTCAGGCGCAAACGTGTAGTCGTGATCACCGGTGCCGACGATCGTGCGCAGAACCTCCGCAAACGCGGAGATGAAAGCTTCGACCTCGCGCCTGCGCTCCCCTGACGGATAACGCGTCGAGATGTTGATCCCATCGGGAATTCGGTTGATCCACAGATACACCTCGTCGACGTCCCGGGTGGCACTGCGCAACACTCGCGCGTTTCGACGCTCCCACTCCGCGGCTCCCTGCGCCCGCCGCAGATCGATGTAGGACACGACAAATCCCGGGGGCGTCACGTCACCTCCGATCAGATCAGCGATCGGGGCGAACGGTGCGGTACCCACGTCCTTGTACCGCGAGACCGACTCGGCAACGTGCGGAAGCGCCTGAGAGAAGGTCTGCGCACCAGATGGATCAACGTGCACCGGAACGAGACCGACGAACCACCCGACGGCCTCGCCCCACTCGGGTCCCGTGCGCGTGTGTACGGGGCTGATGAATCGCACTTGATCGGTCCCGGCGAGCGCCGCGCTCGTGATCGACATCGCTGTGTAGATTCCCGACGCCACCGAGCCACCCGCAGCCTTGCAGATCTCGTTGAATCGAGCGGCCTCGGCCCTGTCGAGAAGATCCTGCGAAAGACTCACCTGCATACCGGAATCCGGCTCCCGGGGAGGTGCTACCGCGCCAACGCCGCCGGTGGCGCAATGCGGGAAGCGTGGCATCGCATCTGGTTGGACGGACGTGGGTGAGTCGTTGAAGAACTGCCGCCAGGCGACGACGGCCGAGTTGTTCGCATCGATCTGTCCCCCCAGATGCCGCTCCGCATCACTGAAGTCCAGGTAGCTGCCGTACTCGGCGAGCCCATGATGCTCACCGTTGATCTCCGCGCGATAGAGGGCGCTGAGCTCATTGATCGCGAAAACCTGTGTGTAGGCGTCCATCACGGTGTGGTCGGCGCCGAAGACGACGAGGAATCTGTCGTCACGGTCATCGGGTTCCAGAGTCACGACGACGCAGTGTGGCCAACTCAACGGGTTGACGGTGGTATCGAAGTAGTCCTGGATCGTCTGGCGGGCCGAGTCGGGCGACGTCACCACACCCATCGAGAGCGCGGAGACTGCGACAGCCTCCGGCGCGACGGTCGTCCGAACCAGATCGTCCTCAGGAGCCCCACCGAGCTGGACCGCGGAACGAAGCGCCTCGTGGCGGGCGAACCACTGCCTGATGGTCGCGGCGAAAGCATCTCGGTCCAACCGCTCCTCGATGGTGAAGGCCGTTCCGATCCAGTGCCCGTGCCATTCGTCACCGAGTTCCGCAGCGCGGCGCGCATGCTCGAGATGCATGTACGAAAGTCGACGAGAATCCGAACGCCATTGGGCCGGGTCGGTGGTCGCTTCCCACGCAGTGATCGCGCCCGTGGGAACCTCATAGTCGGCGAGCTCTGTGTATTCCATCGGCATCCTTTTCAGTCACCTGCGCACGGGTACACGTGAATACCTCGGGTATCGAGGAAGTTTGCAGAGATTGTTTACAGAATGGAATTCAGCTGTTCATCCCACGTTCCAAAGTGGACCAGCTCTCACGCTGTTGGTCTCGCCAGTAAGGCCATGCGTGAGTTCCAGGATCAACGTATCGAATTGTCGCCCCAATATGTTGCGCCGTCAATCTGGACTGCAATTGCTGGGTGCACCAGAGGGCACCCGTTTCGATTGCTCCGCCAATGACCTGCCGATCGACAGGGTTCGAATTGTCCGGATATCCGGGCTGATCATATGTGCCCGACCGCCCTGTTCCGGTGGATATGTAGAGCGTGGTGCCACGAAGGTTGTGCGCGAGCGACAGCACGTCGTGGGCCGCCCAGCCCGAGCTGCCCGGGGGTCCCCACATGTTATTTGCGTCACCTCCGAAAGCTGCGACGATCGCCCGCGGGTACGTCTCACCCGCAATGCCGGCGGTGCTGTAGCAACCGCTATAGGCACCCACCGCCTTGTAGAAACCCGGATTCCTCGCGGCGAGCACCAATCCCGCTCCCGCACCCATCGAGATTCCCGCGATCCCCCGTCGCCCGTTACCGTCGAACGCGGCATCGATAAGGGGTGGCAGCTCCTTCACAAGGAATGTTTCCCACTGGTAGCGGCCAAGTTTCGGGTCGTCGCGCTCCCAATCGGTGTAGAAGCTTCCGTTGCCCGCCAGCGGCATGACAACGTTCACGTTCTTGTCCGCATAGAAGTTCCGGGCGTCGGTCTTGCGTAGCCACATGCTGTTGGCCGGGTCCTCTTCGCCGAGGCCACTCAGCAGATACAACGACGGCCTGGTTCCCGAGGGGTGACGAGGTGTGATCACCTGCACCTTGATCGTCTTACGCATGGCGGGCGAGTAGACGTACACCGCCGTCACGCCCTGCCCCTCGTCGACCGTCCGCTGTATCGTCGGACGCACGGGTTCGGCCTGCGAAACGCCGACTCCCAACAGCGCCGTTGAAATCACAGCGACCAGAACTGACACGGCACATTGCCACGCAAAGCGCGGTCTGCAGTTTCCAGCTATGACGTTTACCTCCAGATCGCGAGAGTGAGTCGCCAAAGAGTAGCGACTGCGCACTGGCCTCGCACGCGGACGGTGTGACACTAGCGTGTGCTGGTCGACAGTTTAAGACGATAGAGACATATGCCACTCGATACGGACTGTCAGGAATCTCGCAGAATTGAACTCGCCTCGACACTTTACCGACAAGCAAATAGCCTGTTGAAGACCTGCCGAATGATCCGACGACGATGGAGGGCACTCGATGGTGATGTTACCGGCGATTGCAATCGAGGCCGAATCGCTCGGTAAGAAGTTCGGAACCGTCAACGCAGTTTCGGACATTTCCTTATCGATACCGACGGGATCGGTGTGCGGATTGTTGGGCGCGAACGGCGCGGGCAAGACCACGACCGTGCGTATGCTCGCGACACTCATCCGGCCGGACTCCGGCTCGGCCCGCATCTTCGGTCGCGACATCGTGAGACAGGCAACCGCCGTACGTTCGATGATCGCGCTGACAGGCCAATACGCCTCACTCGACGAGGATCTGACCGCAGAGCAGAACCTCGAATTGTTCGCGACCCTGCGCGGATTCGACCGCCGAGCGGCTCGTTCTCGTGCGCACGAGTTGATCGAACAGTTCGGACTGGGTTACGCGGCGTCGCGCCCCGTGTCAGGCTTCTCCGGCGGCATGCGACGACGACTCGACATCGCCACCTCACTGATCTCGGCTCCGCCGCTTCTCTTCCTCGATGAGCCGACGACAGGTCTCGATCCCACCACGCGCACTCAGATGTGGTCTGTCGTACGCGATCTGGTGGATAACGGTACGACCGTATTACTCACCACTCAGTACCTTGACGAGGCCGATAAACTCTCCGACTCAATCGTCCTGATCAACGATGGGCGGGTTGTGGCGGAAGGTACGGCCAAGTCACTCAAGGAGCGCATCGGCACTCGAACGCTGCACCTTCACCTCGATGACAGATCCAGAATGCGGGAAGCCGCAGAGATCGTGGGAGCGATGCTGTCGGCAGATGTCGTTCAGATTCCTGCCGAGGGCGCACTCTCGGTGATCACATCTGAGCCGGGGCGGGCAGCTCACGCGGTGTCCCAGTTGGAATCTGCGGGCATCGAGGTCGCCGAATTCTCGTTCCAGCGGCCCACACTGGATGATGTCTTCTTCGCCATGACAACGGGGGAGTCGACTCGGGCATGAGCAGCACCATAGATCACACGGGATCCGGAGTAGCCGACTCGGCAGGCGAGGCGACGGACACTGGCGCTTCCAGCGGAATCGACTGGCCGATCACTCCTGTCGACAGAGTTCCCTTCAGCCAGGGGCTGCGTCAGACCTTCGCATTGGCTCGTCGCGGACTTCTCCGGATGAAGCACTCCCCGCAGCAACTGTTCGACGTGATCATCGTGCCCATCGTCTTCACAGTGATGTTCGCGAACATCTTCGGCGGCGCCGTTGCGGGTGGCGTCGACAACTACCTCGTCCTCCTTGTACCCGGTGTTCTGGTTTCCGTGGCGGTCACCACCTCGGTGGTCACCGGAACCCAGTTGCGTGAAGACATCGACAGCGGAGTGTTCGACCGGCTGATCTCGATGCCCATCGCACGGATCGCACCACTCGCAGGGTTACTGACAGCAGACACCGTGCGATATGTCATCGCGAGCGTGATGTCTCTCGTCGTCGGCATCTGCATGGGCTACCGGCCCGAAAGCGTGATCGGCGTCATCGCGGGCGTCACACTTGTCGTCTACGCTGCGTTCTCGCTGAGCTGGATCTTCGCACTGCTGGGCGTTCTGCTCCGCAAAGTATCGGCGATACAGGGGATCTCGATGCTGGTACTGATGCCGATGACGTTCACGTCCAATGCGTTCGTGCCAACCACGACAATGCCCGGTTGGCTGCAAGCGATCGCCGACGTCAATCCGGTCTCGCACCTCATCTCCGCGTTTCGTGGGCTGGCGAATGAGGGACAGATCACCAGCGATGTCGGATGGACGCTCGTGGGGACGACTGCGATCCTGATCGTCTTTGTCCCACTGACGTTGCGCGCCTACCTCTCTCGGTCATGACGATCACTTCGACACGCACGACCGGGTCGATGTACTCGGCCCTGCCGGTTGAGCGCCTGACCACCGACGACGATCTCTTCGTACGGATGGAACACGCTCTGGGGCTCGGAGTCGTGAATCAGTGCGTGTGGCAGCTACCCACACGCCTAGACGAAGAAGCCTTCGCCCGATTGGGCGAACGACTCTGCGCGGGTCGCGCATCGAGACTCGTCGCGCGGCGCCCACCACCGATTCGTGACGCGTGGCGGTACACGCCGACCGCCGGGTCCGTCGAGTTCTTCACCGACAAGGTGAACCCAGAGGACGTTGCCGCGTGGATCGACACTCAGGCACGGTTTGCCCTGAACAGTGTCTCGGGACCCTCCTGGCGACTGAGCGCGGCTCACTCCGACGGCATTGGTACCTACGTCTCGTTCACGGCGGCGCACGCGATCGGCGACGGTGCGACGCTGATCACAGCGATCATGGAGGCGTTGTCCGAGAACGTCTATGCCACCGACGTCGAGATGCCGGACCTCGCGTCCGACCTGTCCGATGGAGTCAAGACCGCAGCACGCGCGGCACACGCGGCAGCGTCGAGTGTCGTCGCGTCACTGCGGACCGGATTACCCCGAGGCTCTGCGCACACTCAACCGGAACACGCGCGTCCTCGGACCACCGTGACCACAGCAGCGCCGACCAATACGGGAGCGACCACCGGAACCGAGCCAGGTCTACCTCCCTCGGTGATCGTGACGGTGGATCGCGAGCACGCGTCGAAGATTGCGACCGAACGCAATGGCACGCCGAACTCCCTGTTCGTCGCAGTGATGGTCGGACTCCTCGACAGGGCAGGCATGGCATCGTCGGGGGACATTGTCCCGGTGTCGATTCCGGTATCACGGCACCGCGACGACGATCGACGCGCCAACGCCACGACGGGCGTCACCGCCCACATTCGTCTCGATGTCAACCGCTACACGGACCTCAGCGAGATTCGCGACGCGTGCAAGGCCGCCTACCGTACGCTCGACGCGCAACCCGGTCCCATGGCCGCGATGTCCACCGTTGCACAGGCTTTGACCGACGGAGCCGTGCGCCGACTCGCTGGTGGAATGTCGACTCCCTTATGCGTCGCCTCTAACGTCGGGCGGGTAGATCCTTTGTTTGCGTCACTTGGTACCGGAGGTCCCGGAGTGACCGCGATGCGCGCCGTCACCACGGATTCCGCCGGATTGGCCGGGCACGCCGGCGGTATCAGCGGATGGTTGTGCAGTGGCGATGAGGTGCTCACGCTGGCGGTGAGCTCGCTGAATCCCGCCATGATCAACGATCGAAGTTCGCTTCGCGCACTGGTCGCCGCCGAGTTCGCTTCCTGGAACATCTCTGAAACGGATTGGGGCACATGCGAATAGCATTCGTCATGCACGGCAGTCGAGGCGACGTCCAACCGGCGGTCGCGCTCGGAGCCGAACTCCACCGACGCGGACACAGCGTCGAGTTGGCTGTTCCCGAAGACTTGGTGGCTGGGGTGTCACGTTCTGGACTGCCGACGCGGAGCCTGTGTCCGTCAACGTCGGAGTTGCTCGCGAGTTCGCTCGTGAAGCGAGACCTCAAGTCGTGGAATCCGTTGAAGCGGTTGGCTGCGCTCCGCGAAGTCGGATCACACGGGTCGGCGATGTCGGAGAGGGTCATGGGTGAACTCGCCGATGTGGCAGACATTCTCGTCAGCGGACCACTGGCGCAAGAACGGGCTGCGACGGTCGCCGAAAGCCGAGACATCTCCTTCGTGCCGCTGCACTACTGCCCGATACGTCCCAACCATCAATTGTCGCCGTTGTATCGCCCGCTGCCCGCGGCGGTCAGCGCAGCCGCGTGGCGCGCGGCCGACTACCTCGTCTCACTCACGCAGCGTCCGAACGACCGCGCACTGCGCCGTCGGCTGGGCCTCCCGTCTGCCTCGGGAACCATCGGCGCTAGGCTCCGGCGACGAGGAACCCCGGAGATCCAGGCGTACGACGCCGAACTGTTCCCGCTCCTCGCGCGCGAGTGGGGAGAACAGCGCCCGTTCACGGGCTTCCTCCTGCCGGACAGCCAGACCCGAGCAAAACTCAACGGACACAACGACAATAGCCAGATCACCCGCATTCTCGAGTGGATTCGCTCGGGACCTGCCCCCGTCTATGTCGGCTTCGGGAGTATGCAGATCCCACCCGAGCGGGTCTCTTCGATCGTGGAGGCAATCGTATCGCTACGTCTTCGTGTGGTCGCCCAGACACGACATGCCCTGCCAGAGCGCGATGGCCTTCTGCACCTCACCGAGTCCGTCGACCACGAGATCCTGTTTCCTGAGTGCCGAGCAGCCGTCCATCACGGCGGAGCCGGTACCACCGCCGCAGCTCTCCGAGCCGGAATCCCATCGGTTGTCGGTTGGCTCAGCGCCGACCAGCCACTCTGGGCTGCCGCGCTTCGCGACCACGGAGTCGGGGCCGGCGCTCCGCTGTCACGACTGTCGGGCACCGACCTCGAATTGCTTACCGCCGACGAGCCGTATCGCGCGGCCAAGGCATTGGCAGGCCACATCGTCAAACCGGGAGACGCAGTCGACGCCGCATGCGACGAGATATTGGAGGCGGCCACGGCACGCCCGACCTGATGGCCCGTGCAGCCTGCTCCAGGCAAACCTCCTAGCCGACACCGCGATCCGACGACGCCCAGAACTGAGCGCGCAGGGCCTTCTTGTCGGGCTTGCCGAGTCCGGTCAGCGGCAGCGACTCCGCGAAGATCACGTCCTTCGGCGACTGCACGGCACCCTTGCGCTGCTTCACCGCGTCCTGGATCTCCGCGGTGATCCGCTGCCGGTCATCGTCATTGGCCTCGACATCACCACGCAACACGACGATGGCGGTCACCGCCTCACCCCACTTCTCGTGCGGCACACCGATCACACCGACCTGACCGACCGACGGATGCTCTGCGACAACGTCTTCTACCTCTCGCGGAAACACGTTGAAGCCACCGGTGACGATCATGTCCTTGGTGCGATCGACGATGTACCAGTATCCGTCGACGTCCTCACGCGCGACGTCGCCCGTACGCAGCCATCCGTCGCGGAACGTCTCCGCCGTCTGCTCCGGCAGTCCCCAGTAGCCCGCGGCGAGAAGCGGCCCGGCAACACAGATTTCGCCCGGCTCGCCCTGCGCCACCGGCTTGTCATCGGGTCCGAGGAGCGCGGTACGCAGGAACGACGATGGCCGCCCACAACTCGATAGCCTGCGCGTGTCTTCGCCCGGCCCGGGGTGCTCGTCCTTGGCGAGGTAGCTGATGACCATCGGCGCCTCCGACTGCCCGTAATACTGCGCGAAGATCGGTCCGAATCGCTCGATGGCCTCGGCCAGTCGCACTGGATTGATCGGCGAGGCACCGTAATACACGGTTTCCAGTGACGAGAGATCACGGGTGCGCGAGTCCGGATGGTCCATCAGGGCGTAGAGCATCGACGGC
Organism: Gordonia sp. UBA7860; assembly: GCF_002500165.1. Taxonomy (NCBI): domain Bacteria; kingdom Bacillati; phylum Actinomycetota; class Actinomycetes; order Mycobacteriales; family Gordoniaceae; genus Gordonia; species Gordonia sp. UBA7860. Next base: position 21,472 of record NZ_DLSO01000155.1, read on the forward strand.
ACGAGCATGGTGGCGCTGATCTTCTCCTCCTCGATGGTGCGCAGCACCTCCGCGGGATCGAACTTGCTCAGCACCACCATCGACCCGCCCTTCATCAGCGTCGGGAGGAAGAAAGCCGCGCCCGCGTGCGACAATGGCGTACACATCAAAAAGCGCGGCCGCGTTGGCCATTCCCACTCCGACAACTGGATCTGGGTCATCGTCGTCATCGCGCGGACGGTGCCGATGACACCCTTCGGTTTGCCGGTGGTGCCGCCGGTATATGTGATCGACATGATGTGATCCGGCGAGAGTTCCGCCGCGGTCAGGGGCGTCGCGTCGTAACCCGCAGCCTCCGCGACGACGTCGCGACCGACGTCGGACAACGCCTTGGGCACGGGACCGAGCGTGAAGATCTGCTTGAGTCCGTCGACACGTTCCATGAGCGCAACAGCGCGCTCGACGAACATCGGGACCGGATCGATGACGAGCGTCGTAACCCCCGCGTCGGACAGCACGTACGCGTGATCGTCGAGTGAGCCCAACGGATGCAGTGCGGTGCGTCGCCAACCCTGTGTCTGGCCCGCACCGATGACGAACAACACCTCGGGGCGATTGAGTGCGAGCAGACCCACCGACGACCCCGTGCCCGAACCAAGCCCCTCGAAAGCCTGAACGTAGCGGCTGATCTCGTCGGCCATTTGCGCGCCCGTGAGCGTGGTGTCGCCGAGCTCGAGCACGTTACCCGACGCGTTCTTCGCCAGTGCCGAAACAAGAAGGTCGCCCATATGGGTCGATCCGCGCAAGTGGTCGATTTCGGACTCAGGGATCTCAGATGCCATGCGTCTCAGAGTAGGACGTGTTCTAGATTCAGGAAAGGTCAATTGGCTGTTTGCTGCCTCTAGGTGCGGTAATCAAGCTTCTGCGGCCCGGATCGAGAACTAGAACCTGTTCCATGTCCTACCGGCCGGTAGCTCATTAGGATCGACAGCATGACTGATGTGGATCTGGCAACCGAACGTCGCGACATCGCCGACGCTCTCCTCACCGCTCTCGACCGACGACACGAGGTGCTCGACGCCATCGTCGACGCCGACGATCACACCCAAGCCGTCTCCGCTATCGCGGAACTCCTCGGCAAATCACAGCTCGGCGCATCGGCAATCCTCGACATGAAGCTCGACCAGTTGACCAAGGACGAACGCCGACGAAATCAGAGCGAGCTCGACGACCTGAACCACCAACTGACCTTCACACTCGCCGAGCGTCCCGCGAGCAGCGGAGACACCGTCGTGCTGCGCGCCTTCTCCCCCAGCGACGACGCCGAACTGTTCGCCGAGCGCACCCGCGAGTTTGGGGTCGCCGGAGACGGCTCGGGCCAGCCGGCCCGCGAGATCGACCAGGAGATCGCACAGGCCGCAGGACGGGTCGACGAGGAAGAGGCGGCCTGGCTGGTCGTGACCGACGGCGACGACAAGGTGGGGTTTGTCTTCGGCGAGCTCACCGACGGCGAGGTCGACGTCCGCGTCTGGGTCCACCCCGACTTCCGCAAGCAGGGATACGCCACCGCCGCGATGCGCAAGGCACGCTCGGAGATGGCAGGCTACTTCCCCGGAGTCCCGATGGTGGTGCGCGCACCAGGCGTCTGACCACAACCCGTCGACGCTGAGTGGCTTACTCAGCGTCGACGCGGACGTCCGAAACGCGCGACGATGGTACGAATCCGGAGCTCGTCGTCGATCAGGAACGATTCGCTCACCGGCGCCCACAGCCCTAATGCCTTGGGGGCCACGTGGACTCGATACTTCGTCGACACCTTGTGGCCTGCGACCGCCGCCTCGAACCCGCTGACCCGATGAATCAGACGAAATTGCGGGCCGCGTGCCAGGCTGCGGGCGATGTGGTCGCCGCTTCGCCCGGTCTTGATCCCCATTTCCACACGCGTGCAATCCGGATGGAGATAAACACCGGACGGATCGTGGCTCACCAGCGCATCAACGTACGCCAGTGCGACGGCGATCCGTTGTCCGCCAACGGAATCGCCCTCGTCAACAGGAGCACCGTCGGTCATCGTGCCCCGTACACGGGCACCGGGGCCGGAGTCTTGGCCAGCAAATCGTCGACGACGGTCGTGAGTTCGGCAGGCTCCCAGCGGGCGCCCTTGTCGATCGACGCCGCGCGCTGCCAGCCGTCGACGACGGTGATCTTGCCGCCCTCGATCTCGAAGACCCTTCCGGTGACGTTCGACGATTCGACCGATCCGAGCCATACGACCAGCGCGGAGATGTTCGCCGGGTCCATCGCGTCGAACGAGCCGTCGTCTGGTGCGGCCATCTGCGCTGCCATCGCCTCACCGGCCCCCAGCGTCATCTGCGTGCGCGCCGACGGTGCGATCGCGTTGACCGTCACGCCGTAGGCACCCAGCTCGGCCGCCGCCTGGATGGTGAGTTCCGCAACGCCTGCCTTCGCTGCCGAATAGTTGCCCTGGCCAACCGATCCGAACAAACCTGCGCCCGACGAGGTGTTGATCACGCGAGCCTGCCGTGTCGAGCCTGCTTTGGATTCCGCCCGCCAGTACGCGGCGGCGTGGCGCAGTCCGACGAAGTGTCCCTTGAGGTGGACCCGGACGACGGCGTCCCACTCGTCCTCCGACATCGCGACGAGCATCCTGTCGCGCACGAACCCCGCGTTGTTGACCAGGATGTCGAGGCCACCGAACTCGTCGAGCGCGGTCGCCACCATCGCGGCACCGAAGTCCCAGTCGGCGACGTCGCCGACCGAGGCAACCGCCTGACCGCCACTCGCGGTGATCTCCTCGACGACCGCTGCGGCGGCATCCTCGGCGTAGTCGTTCACCACGACGGCCGCGCCGTCGGCCGCGAACGCCACCGCGTGGGCACGTCCGATACCCTGACCCGCGCCCGTCACGATGGCCACGCGACCCGCGTTCGACCCATGTCCGTTGTCGCTCAACACAATCCCCTCATGTGGATTCGTCCCCTTCAGAACTCTGACTTTCACTGACTCACAAGGCGTTACCCGCGTTGGCGGCGTCGAGAAATGCCGGCTTCTCGCCGCCACCGTGGACGGTGAGCGTCGAGCCGGTGATGTAGCCGGCGAGAGGCGAGAGCAGGAAGGCGACGGCGTTACCGACATCCTCCGGCGTCGCCATCCGCCCCATCGGAATGGTGCGCCCCACCGCTGCGACGCCGTCAGCGTCACCGTAATGCATCTGTGCCAGTTCGGTTTCCACCGGACCGGCGATCACGGAGTTGACCCGCACACGAGGCGCCCACTCGACGGCCAGCGACGTCGCAGCGTTGTCGAGACCGGCTTTTGCTGCGCCGTACGCGGATGTGCCCGGCGACGGCCGGTGGCCACTGACACTCGACACGTTGACGATCGCCCCACCCGATTCCTGTTGCTGCATCACCGCATTCGCGACGCGCGCGACCAGTAGTGGTGCGAGCAGGTTCAGTTCGACGATCTTGCCCGCAAACGACGACGACGCGTCGGCGGCGAGCGCAAACGGCGAACCGCCCGCATTGTTGACGACCCCGTCGAGCGAGCCGTAGGTCTCGACGATCTGCGCGACCATCGCGGTCACTGAAGCCTCGTCGCGCACGTCGCACGCGATGAACTCACCGAGCGCCACCGCGTCGTCGGTCGGGTTGCGCGCGCAGACCACCGGGACCGCACCGAGATCCGCCAACACCTTGGCGATACCCAGGCCGACGCCGCGCGCACCACCGGTGACGAGGACGACCTTCTTCTCCACTCCGAGATTCATCTCCCGTGGGGGGTCGAGACGTGTGACCTGTGACCGCGGACCCATGGGTGCTACCCTACCAAACAACCAAGCATTTGCTTGGTAGATGTTTTCCAGAGTCAGTGGTCATCCGAGTCACTGCCTTGGTCACGGGGTTCACAACACGGGATGCGTCCCGGGAGGAGGGCATGGCGTGCCGATCACCAGTACGCGCTCGGCGAGTGGTGTCACCACCATTACCGTCGACTATCCGCCGGTCAACGCGTTGCCGTCGGCCGCGTGGTTCGAGTTGGCCGACGCGATTCTCGCCGCGGGCGACGATCTCGACACCCACGCGGTGGTGTTGCGGGCCGAAGGTCGGGGATTCAACGCGGGCGTCGACATCAAGGAGATGCAGGCAACCGAGGGATTCGACGCGCTCATCGGCGCCAACCACGGCTGCGCCGCTGCGTTCTCCGCGGTCTACGACTGCAAGGTGCCGGTCATCGTCGCCGTCAACGGATTCTGCGTCGGGGGCGGAATCGGTCTTGTCGGCAACGCCGACGTGATCGTCGCGTCTGAGGGCGCCGTCTTCGGGCTGCCGGAGGTCGACCGCGGCGCACTCGGCGCCGCAACGCACCTCGCCCGTCTCGTCCCGCAGCACATGATGCGCACGCTGTACTACACGGCGAGCAACGTCACCGCAGAACAGCTCCTGCACTTCGGGTCTGTCTACAAGGTGGTGCCTGCCGACGAACTCGACGCGACGGCCCTCGACGTCGCCGAGCAGATCGCCGCGAAGGACACGAGGGTCATCCGCGCGGCGAAATCGGCGATCAACCACATCGACCCCGTCGACGTGAAGGCCAGTTATCGCCTCGAGCAGGGGTACACCTTCGAACTCAATCTTGCAGGCGTTGCCGACGAGCACCGCGACACCTTCGTCGCGACCGGAAAGCCGAAGACCGCACAGGGGAGTCGCTGACATGACCCAAACCTCAACGCCTCAAACCTCGACACCCCAAATCCCAACACCACATACCGCGACGCCGACCGACAAGACCAGCACCCTCGACGACGTCATCGGTGAACTCCGCGACGGCATGACCATCGGAATCGGTGGGTGGGGTTCGCGTCGCAAGCCGATGGCACTCGTCCGGGCTCTTGCCCGCTCCGACGTCAAGGATCTGACAGTCGTCACCTACGGCGGCGCCGACCTCGGATTGCTGTGCGCCGCAGGCAAAGTCCGTCGCGCCTACTACGGCTTCGTCTCGCTCGACTCGGCACCCTTCTACGATCCGTGGTTCTCGACGGCGCGCACAAGTGGCGCCATCGAGTCCCGCGAGATGGACGAGGGGATGGTCAAAAGCGGGCTGCAGGCCGCTGCCGCTCGCCTGCCGTTCCTGCCGACACGCGCCGGACTCGGATCATCGGTGCCGGACTTCTGGGAGGGCGAACTGAAGACTGTCACGTCGCCGTATCCCGATCCCGACGGCCGCACCCAAACCCTGATCGCCATGCCTGCACTGCGACTCGACGCCGCATTCGTCCACCTCGACATCGCCGATTCACGTGGCAACGCCGCCTACACCGGCGTCGACCCGTACATGGACGACCTGTTCTGCGCCGCGGCGCAGCGTCGCTACCTCGAGACCGATCAACTCGTCTCGACCGATGTACTGGCCAAGTCCGTTCCGACGCAACGACTTCTACTCAACCGGATGCACGTCGACAAGGTCGTCCACGCGCCCAATGGCGCCCATTTCACGTCTACCGGCGCCGGGAGCGGAGCGAGCGGGCCAGATGTTACAGGCGAGCACCGCCGCGACGAGGCGTTTCAACGGTTCTATGTCGAGTCCGCGAAGGACCCCGAGAGGTGGTCGACGTTTCGTCGTCGCTTTCTCGACGTCGACGAGGAGACCTACCAGCGCGAGGTCGACGCCTGGCGCGGCGAGCAGGAGGAGTCGAAGTGACTACTACGGCAACGGAAACCGATGCGACCCGCGCAGAGGTGTGCGTCGTCGCGTGCGCCGAGATCTTCCGTGACTCCGGCGAGATCATGGCGTCGCCCATGGCTCCGGTGCCCCTGCTCGGTGCCCGGTTGGCGCGCCTGACCTTCTCGCCCGACCTGCTCATCACCGACGGCGAGGCGTTGATTCTCGCCGACACACCGCCGATCGGGAAGTCGGGGCCCATCGAAGGATGGATGCCGTTCTCCAAGGTCTTCGACGTCGTGACGTCGGGTCGACGACATGTGGTCATGGGCGCCAACCAGATCGACCGGCACGGCAATCAGAACCTGTCGGCGTTCGGCCCACTCCAACACCCCACCCGTCAGATGTTCGGTGTGCGCGGAGCGCCGGGCAACACCATCAACCATCCGACCAGCTACTGGGTGCCCCGACACTCGGCGCGCGTCTTCTGCGACAAGGTCGACGTCGTCAGCGGAATCGGTTACGACAAGGTCGATCCCGACAATCCTGCGTTCGACGACCTCGACATCCACCGCGTCGTCACCAATCTCGGGGTCTTCGACTTCGGCGGACCCGGCCACACGATGCGGGCGCTGTCGCTGCACCCCGGTGTCGAGGCTGGCGAGGTCGTCGAGAACACCTCGTTCGAGATCGCGGGTCTCGAGCAGGCTCCGTCGACCAGGGTTCCGTCGGAGAACGAGCTGGCCATCATCCGAGACATCCTGGACCCCAGAGGTGTTCGAGATCGGGAGGTGAAATGAGTTCGACTGCCCGCGCGGCCGCGCTACCGACTCGGTTCACCGAGTTGGTCGGTGTCGAATACCCGATCGTGCAGACCGGAATGGGATGGGTGTCGGGGCCGTCGCTGACCTCCGCGACCTCCAATGCCGGCGGACTCGGCATCCTGGCGTCGGCGACGATGACCTACGCCGAGTTGGAAGCGGCAATCGCGAAGACGAAGTCGTTGACCGACAAGCCCTTCGGGGTGAACATCCGCGCCGACGCCACCGATGCCACCGAACGGATCGACCTGCTGATCCGCGAGCACGTACGGGTCGCGTCGTTCGCGTTGGCACCCAAGAAGGACCTGATCGCGAAGCTCAAGGACAACGGCGTCGTGGTGATCCCGTCGGTCGGTGCGGCCAAACACGCGGTGAAGGTCGCTTCGTGGGGTGCGGATGCGGTGATCGTGCAGGGCGGTGAAGGCGGCGGCCACACCGGACCGGTCGCGACGACGCTACTGCTTCCCTCAGTGCTGGATGCATTGCGCGACAGCGGTTCCGACATGCCAGTGGTCGCGGCGGGAGGCTTCTTCGACGGCCGGGGGCTCGCCGCGGCACTGGCATACGGGGCCGAGGGTGTCGCGATGGGTACCAGATTCCTGCTCACCGCCGACTCCGCCGTCCCCGACGCGGTGAAGCAGGAGTATCTGACGCGCACCCTCAACGACACGGTCGTCTCGGTGAACGTCGACGGTATGCCGCATCGGGTGCTGCGCACACCACTCGTGGAGGCCCTCGAGAGCGGCAGCCCGATCCGCGCACTGTTCGCTGCGGCACGAAATGCCAACGAGTTCAAGCAGTTGACCGGCATGAAGTGGACGACGATGCTGCGCGACGGGCGTGCGATGCGTAAGTCGGGCGAGCGTAGCTGGCAGCAGGTCATCATGGCGGGTAACACCCCGATGCTGTTGCGCGCGGGTCTCGTCGAAGGTGATACGCGCGCAGGAGTTCTCGCCTCCGGTCAGGTGGTCGGGATGATCGACGATCTGCCCAGCTGCGATGCCCTCATCCAATCGATCATGGACCAGGCACACGAGCGGCTGAAAGCACTGAGCACGCTGGGGTGACGCGGCGGCTGGTGCGACCGTCACCCGTGGTGGCGACGGTATGCCTCGATCGCGGCCGGATGAAGTTGCAGTCCGTAGACCTGAATGAGAGTCTGCGTATCCAGGAACTGCACTCCGACAGTACCTTTCGGGATGAGCTCCGACGCCTTGTCGACCAGGGCGTCGACCACCGCTGTGACCGCAGAGTCCGGAGTACCCGCGGTGGTGAGCAGCACGCTTGGCACGCCGATCGTCGCCGTCTCGGTGCGCGTGCCGTACATTCCCGCAGGGACAGCAACCGGTTCGTAGAGCGGGCCGTACCTTTCGCGCAGAACGGCGAGTTCGGCGGACAGGTCGAGTAGCCTGATCCCGCCCGCTGGACCATAGCCCGGTCGGGGAATGGCTGACGGGGTGGGTACGCCACCCGCCCACATCGCCGCGGCGACCATGCCCGACGCCAGTGATTCGAGCACGTTGGTCAGCGATACCGGGGTGATCTCGACATCGTCGGGCGTCATCGAGGCCGCGGCGAGGACGCGACGTCCCGTCCATTCGGTACCCGAGCCACGCGCGCCGAGGCTGATTCGCTTCCCCCGCAGATCCGCAAATGTCTGAATGTCACTTGTCGCGGGCACCGCGAACTGCACGTAGTTCTCGTAGACCCGTCCAACGGCTCGCAGCGGCCCACCCCGCGCTGCGGCTACATCGCCGAGCGAGAGTCCGAAGTCGACGCGCCCGTGTTCCAGAAGCTCGATGTTGCGCACCGAACCGCTGGTGTTCATCGGTTCGAGGCGGGTGGAACCGTCGGCCATCGCCGACGACAGCAGTTTGGCGAACTCCGCCTGAAATCCGCCCGGCTCACCTGTCGCGATCCGGTACGTGCGCACGTCGCCACCCGCGCAACCAGCAGCAAGGAATGGAATCGCGACGATGCCCTTGAGCAGTGTCCGGCGCCTCATACGCCTTCTCCCCCGATGTTGAGATGTGCTGGGGTGTCACGATCTGCGGGGGTGTCGAGATCTGCTGCGGTATCTCGGCGCCTCACCAACCGCACGCGAACGCTCAGTCCGCCTGCTGCAGATCTGCCGAAGTGCACGTCTCCCCCGACCGCACGGACAAGGATGTCGACGATCGCGAGCCCGAGCCCCGTTCCGTGCGCCTTGTCCCGCGTGAAGAATCGCTCCGTCAGCCTCGGCACGTCCTCGTCTGCGACTCCTGGCCCGTCGTCGGCGACCTCGATCACGACCGACTCGGGCGAGTTCTCGGGTATCCCGATCGACAGCGCGATCTCCGGATGTGGCCCGGCGTGCCGTGTCGCGTTGTCGACGAGAACATCGATCACCTGCGCGAGCGCATCCTCGCTGATCCGTGTCTGTGTTGCCGGATCACCGAGCTCGTCGCGGAAGATCAGCCGCGCACCTCGTTCACGCACAGGCACCGACCAGAACTCGACGCGGTCGGCGAGCACGGTTGCGGCCGTACTCCATTCGTCACGGCGTCCACTGTCGAGCGATGGGGTCTCGGCGCTGGCGAGGCTGAGGAGTTTGTCCAGGATGAGCTGCAGTCGTTGTGCCTCGGCACCGATCATCGCGAAGTCGTCAGACAACGCATCGGGAACCTCCGACTCCACGATGTCGATCCTAAACTGCAGTGCCGCCAACGGATTACGCAGTTGGTGGGAGGCATCTGCCACCAGGCGACGCTGCATCTCGACCGATCTCAACACCGTCGCCACCAAGCCGTCGAAAGTATCGGTGAGTTGACGCACCTCAGGTGGCCCACCGGTTTTGGTGTCCGACGCAGCGCTCAGCGGCTCGTCGGCCGTCGACGTCGGAATGGACGGCAGTTCCCCTGCGAGGTCGGTCATCGCGTCGGACAGGTCCGCAAGCGGACGCAGCACCCAGCGACTCAACACCACTGCGAGCGCGGCGAACGCGAGGATCACCAACGCGGCGCCACCGACGATGAGCAGCCACCAGCGGGTGACGTCGGACCTGGTCGCCGCTGTCGCGGATCGCAGAACCACAGTGCCGTTCACCTGGGCGCCGCTGCCGACCGGGGCGACGAACACCGCCGAGTCGGGTCCCCACGGGGCCACATGCCGAAGCTCCGACGACTTCTCGTTGCGTAGCCCACGAGTCACCGCCGCCCGCATCTCCTGATCCGTCGGGCCGACCGACAGATCAGGGACACCGCGGGTCGAGACGATCAGCACCGAGTCTCCGTATACGTCGTGATAGGCGCGGATCTCATCGGCGATACGAGCCGAATTGCCCGCCGTCACATACTCGTTCGACATCGCGGCGAACCGCGTTACATCGCTTTCACGCTGCTGCACGAACTGCCGGGTGCGCGCCTGCGACGACACTTCGATCAGTGGCACGGCAAAGCCCGCGATACTGACTGCGCCGATGATCGCGAGCACCAACAGCAGTCGCCTACGCATCGTCGACGACCCCGTCCCAGCGGTAGCCGAATCCGCGGATCGTTGCGATGAGCCCCCGCCGACCGAGCTTGGCGCGTAGTCCGGTCATATGGACATCGAGCGAGCGCGATACGGCTACAAAGGCATCACCCCACACCTGATCCATGAGCGCGGCACGACTGACCGCCGACCCCGCGTTCCTGACCAGAACCGCCAAGATGTCGAATTCTTTCGCGGTGAGCTCGATATCGCGTCCGTCGACGGTCGCTGTGCGGGCGTCGAGATCGATGGACACATCACCGGACACCACGAGGTGTTGTGCCCCATCGGGTTCCGCCCGGGCGGCTCGTCGACTCACACTGTCGATGCGCGCTACCAACTCGACGAATCGGGCAGGCTTGACCAGATAGTCGTCGGCTCCGAGCCGCAGTCCGCGCACCACCGACCGCTCGTCGCCTCGCGCGGTGAGCACGATCACCGGTACCGAACTCACCTGCCTCAGTTGTCGAAGTACCTCGAGGCCGTCCTGATCGGGTAGGCCGAGGTCGAGCAGGACGAAATCGAATCCTGCGTGGTGCAGCAACAGATCAGCCCCGACGGCGTATCTGGTCGGTTCGTGTCCGAAGCGTCGCAGGCCCGACACGATTGCGCCCGCGACGCCGTCGTCGTCCTCCACAACCGCAATACGCACGACGCCCATTATCCGCATCCCGAGGTCTCGGAATGCGGATAATGATGGCAATCAGTCGAATTCATCGAGGTGAGGTGGGACCCTCATCGATGAGCGACTTCGTTCCTGTTTCGGCGTACTGTGCTGTCGCCGAGGGAAAGTCGACGGTCGACGGGTTCGACGAACCGACCAGCGACTCCGGCGAGGCAACGGGCGTGGAAGTCGACTCCTTGGCGCCGGAGTCGGCGGGGTCGAGCATCGAGTCGCCCCGCGTCTCCTTCATGAAGTACGCGGCGATCCATGTCAGTAGGGCACAAGCGGAGACGTAGTAGAAAAAGGCTCCCTCATGGCCTGCCTGCTTGAGTCCCAGCGCAATCGGCTCAGCCGTTCCACCGAACACCGCCGTGACCAGCGCGTGAGGCAATCCGACGCCGAGCGCACGCACCTTGGTCGGGAAGAGCTCGGCCTTCACGATGGGACTGAGCGCCGAGTAGGCGGTGACGATCGTCAATCCCGCCATCATCAGGCAGAAGGCGACGAGCGCGTTGGACACATGGCCGAGAGTTGTCATGATCGGAACGGTGAGCAGCGTGGCGCCCGCGCCGAAGAAGAGCATCACCTTGCGGCGTCCGATCTTGTCCGACAGCGCACCGGCCAGCGGCTGCATGCACATGTAGACGAACAGTGCGCAGAAGCTGATCCAGGCAACTGTCTCCTTGTCCATTCCCGCGGTGTTGATCATGTATTTCTGCAGGTAGGTGGTGTACGTGTAGTAGCAAACGGTTCCACCGATGGCCAGCGCGAAGACCAGCGCGAACGACTTGCGGTACTGCATGAGGGTGCGGAGTGTTCCCTCCTGCTTGGCGGCACCCGCACCCAACGCGGCCACTCGCTGCTTCTCGGCGAGGTACTGCGGTGACTCGTCCATCCCTCGTCGGAGGATCATCACCGTCACCGCTGCGACCGCACCGATCACGAACGGCACACGCCAGCCCCATGAATCCATCTGCGCCGGTGTGAGAATCTGCAGCAGGATGATCTGGACGCCGAGTGCACACAACTGGCCGAGGACGATCGAGACGTATTGGAAGCTGGAGAAGAATCCACGGCGGCCGGGCGTCGCCACCTCGGAGAGATAGGTTGCGCTCGAACCGAATTCACCTCCCACCGAAAGTCCCTGCAGGAGCCGCGCGAGCACCAGGATCACCGGAGCAAGGATCCCGATGGTGGCGAAACCCGGTGTGACCGCGATGAGTAGCGAACCGGCCGCCATCAACAGCACGGATAGGGTCAGTGCGTTACGGCGTCCGTATCGGTCGGCGAATCGGCCGAGGATGTACCCACCGAGTGGACGCATCAAGAAGCCGACCGCGAATACGACTGCGGCGGAGAGCAATTGCGCCGTTTGGCTTTCACTGGGAAAGAACACCGGGGCGAAGAACACACTGAACGCGGCGTAGACGAACCAGTCGTACCACTCGATCAGGTTGCCGATGCAGCCTCGGAAGACGTTGGCGACGACGCGCCGGTTGGATGTGGAGGACTGTTGAGTCATCACACGCTCCTTTGTTGATCTGGGACTTTTGTGAGGTGAGACTTGCTGTCCTCATCACTGTGGCAGCGGTCACACGAGTAGCCAATGCCTCGCGAAGTTTCCTAACAGTCCCTTTGGAAAGCCCGTGCAACCTGCCGATGCCCTATACCGAGAACTCGGTCAGATCAGCCGGGCCGACGGCCACCGCCCACTCGCGACCGAGGTGGTCACGACCTCACCGAGCAGTTCGACGACGAGGTCACACGCCGTCGACTGCGCCCGGTTGCGCGCTACAGCGGTGCCGATCGTCCGCGACAGAGCCGCGCCGACGATCGGCGCACAGCTCACCGACTCCGCGGCGTCGATCGCCATCGCGGGCGGAAGCACCGTCCACCCGTGACCATCGGCGACGAGCCGACGTTGCACGGCGGCGTCGTTGGTCTCGACTGCGACGGAGATGTCCACGCCTGCGGACGCGGCGTCGACGATGCTGCGCAACCCGTGCGGAGGGGCAGGCAGCACGAGGGGATGCTGCAGCAGTTCCTCCAACGTGACCGGTTCGTCGGCATGCAGGCCGGCCGAACTCGGCGCCACCGCCCACAGGTCTTCGCGCAGCAGCGGGCGAATCCGGAAGGCCGAGGTACTCGGCTGCTCGAAGAGCAACGCAACGTCGACGTCGCCTACTTCGAGCCACTGCGCCAGGTGCCCGGCGTATCCGACGTCGACACGTAACGCGATTCCTGGATACCGTTGCGACACAATCGAGATGAGTTCGGCAGCGAGCAGGCCGACGGTCGACGGCAACAACCCGATGCTGACCCGCCCGCGAACGTCCTCCCCGGTACCCGAGAGCACTTCTGCCCGTGCCCGGTCGAGTTCCTCCAGCGCACGTCGAGCACGTTCGAGCACCCGTTTCCCGTTGGCATTCAGCGACATCCCGGACCTGCTCCGTTCGAACAACTCGACGCGAAGTTCCGATTCCAACGCGTGGATCTGCTTCGTGACAGCCGGCTGCACCACGTGCAGTGTCTTCGCGGCAGCGGTCACGCTTCCGGTATCGGCCACTGCCAGCAACGCCCGTAGCTGTCTGATCTCCACGTCATCTCCACTCGCCCCGCCGTTCCACGACGTCATCGGCTATCGGTCGCAAGCATCGCGCCGGCGAGCATGCCGGTGAGGAATACACAACCATTCCAAAATCCTATTACCCGCGAGCTCCCATAACGATAGAGAATTGTCGATAGATCAACAACGAAAGGTTCTGCCCCATGTCCACTGCGCTTACCGACGGTGCATCAGCCAACGACGGTGCACTGACCAACGACGGTGCACTGACCAACGACGGTGCAGCGACCGACGGGTCACCGGTCGAGATTGACGCTCCCGGCTGGCAACGCGACGTCTTCGAGGTACTCAAGCAAGGCGGGGTATCGCAGATCGCTTATGTCCCCGACGCCGGTCACTCGTACGCGATTCGCGCGGCAATTGCCGACCCCGACATCACCGATGTCGTGCTGACCACCGAGGAAGAAGGGGTCGGAGTCACCGCAGGCGCCTGGCTCGGTGGTGTGCGCTCAGCGTTGCTGATGCAGAGCAGCGGCGTCGGCAACTGTGTGAACATGTTTTCGTTGCTCGAGATGTGCCGATTTCCGTTCCTGACCCTCGTGACGATGCGCGGCGAGTACGCGGAGTTCAATCCCTGGCAGATCCCGATGGGTTCGACCACCCAGCGAGCACTCGAACTCGGTGGGATCACCGTGCTGCGTGCCGACAAACCGGACGAGGTTCGTGAGGTCGCGCAGGCCGCCCTTGAATCGACCTTCCTCGCGGGCGAGCGCACCGCGGTACTGCTCGGACAAAGCCTCATCGGCCGCAAGAAGTGGGAGCGAAACTGACATGACCGCAACTGATTTCACCGCCGTACGAGAGAAGGCGACGATCGACCGCCGCGAGTTCGTGTCGGCATTGATCGATCGCGTTCCTGACGCGCTCATAGTCACCGGGCTCGGCTCGGCGTCGTACGACGTCTTCGCCCACGGCGAGCGCGACGGGAACTTCTACCTCTGGGGCGCGATGGGCGGTGCTGTTCCTGTCGGCCTCGGACTGGCACTGGCTCAGCCGGACAAACCCGTCGTGGTCGTGACCGGCGACGGTGAGATGCTGATGGGCATCGGATCGCTCGGCTCGGCCGCGGTGCGGGCTCCCGACAACCTGACGGTCGTCGTACTCGACAACGGCCACTTCGGCGAAACGGGCATGCAGCGCAGCCATTCCGGACTGTGCGCACGCCTTCTCGACGTCGCGCACGGCTTCGGGATTCGTGACTGCCGCGAGGTCGATTCGCTCAGCCAGGTAGCCGACGTCGCGTCGAACATCAACGCGCGCAACGGACTCACGTTCGTGCAAGTGCACATCGACACCGGCGAGCCGCCACGCGCGCTTCCGCCACGCGATGGTGTCGCGGTGAAGAACAAGTTCCGCACAGCACTCGGCTTGCCCACGTTCTGAGGAAGGACGGCACCATGCAGACCTATCAGCTCCGCATCAACGGCCACTGGCGCGACAGCAGCACGGGCGAGTTCTTCGACTCGTTCGACCCCTACACCGGGAAACCGTGGGCCTGCGTGGCCCGCGGTAGTGCCACCGACGTCGACGACGCCGTCTGCGCCGCACACGACGCGCTCACAGACAGCGCGTGGTCAGAGATGACGGCGAGCGCACGGGGCAAACTCTTGCATCGGCTCGGCGATGCCATCGCCGCCAACACCACCGAACTGGCCCGAACCGAAGTGCGCGACAACGGAAAACTGTTCGCCGAGATGTCTGCGCAGACCGCATACATTCCGGAGTGGTTCTACTACTACGGTGGCCTGGCAGACAAGATCGAGGGATCTGTTGTGCCACTGGACAAGAAGGGCTACTTCGCCTACACGACGTCAGCTCCGGTAGGCGTCGTCGGCATCATCACACCGTGGAACTCACCACTGCTCCTACTCACCTGGAAGCTGGCGGCGGCTCTCGCTGCGGGCTGCACCGTTGTCATCAAACCTTCCGAGCATACGAGCGCGTCGACACTGGAATTCGTCGCGCTGCTCGAGGAAGCAGGCCTTCCGGCGGGCGTGGTGAATGTGGTCACCGGGTTCGGCCAGGAGGTCGGCAGCCCCCTGGTTGATCACCCGCTGGTGCGCAGGGTCAGTTTCACCGGCTCGGACGCCACCGGCAGCCGGATCGGCGCGCAGGCCGCGGGCGGCATCAAACATGTCGGCCTCGAACTAGGTGGCAAGTCGCCCAACATCATCTTCGACGACGCCGACCTCGATGCCGCAGTGAACGGCGCGGTGTCGGGAATCTTCGCCGCAACCGGTCAGACCTGCATCGCCGGATCACGACTACTGGTGCAGTCGTCTGTCCACGACGAGGTGGTCAGGCGCGTCGTCGAACTGTCGAAGACCGCACGCATGGGAGATCCAGCCGATCCGGACACGCAGGTGGGGCCGGTGACAACCCGCGACCAGTACGAGAAGGTTCTCTCCTACATCGAGATCGCGAGATCCGAAGGCGCACAACTGAGTCTGGGTGGAGCAGCCGCAGCCCGACCCGAGTGCGGTGACGGCTGGTTCGTCGAACCCACGATCTTCACCGGCGTCGACAACTCCTCGCGCATCGCGCAGGAAGAGGTCTTCGGTCCTGTGCTCTCGGTAATCCGATTCGACGACGAGGCCGAGGCGATCGCCATCGCGAACGACTCCCGATATGGTCTCGGCGCAGGCGTCTGGACCTCCGACATGGCGCGCGCGTTCCGGATGACTGCGGCTATCGAGTCAGGCACGGTGTGGGTCAACACCTATCGCGCGGTGAGCTACATGATGCCGTTCGGCGGCGTCAAGGAGTCCGGCCTCGGTCGCGAGAACGGCATCTCGGCGGTGGACGACTATCTGGAGACCAAGAGCGTGTGGATCAACACCGGCGCACCCTCCGGCAACCCGTTCGTGCTGAAGTGAACTAGCTAGACCCCGCGATGTCGGCGTGCTCTACGCGCAGGTTCTTCTTGAGGATCTTGCCCGACGGGTTCTTCGGCAACGCCTCGGCGAACACGACGAACTTGGGCCGCTTGTACGGTGCGAGGATCGACGAAAGATGGTCTATCACTTCGCCTTCTGACAGCGCGACGCCCTCCTTGGGAACGACGACAGCCGTCACGGCCTCGATCCACTTGGGATGCGGCACACCGAAGACGGCAACCTCCGCGACGCCGTCGTGGAGGTAGATTGCCTCCTCGACCTCGCGGGAGGCGACGTTCTCGCCACCGGTCTTGATCATGTCCTTCTTGCGGTC
>NZ_DLSO01000066.1:0-4342 GCF_002500165.1 Gordonia sp. UBA7860
AGCATGCCCGGTTCGCCCGCTTATGTACACCGAAGGACCTCTCCGGATAAAACGCAGGCGCCCCGATGAAGGTGCCCCTGGGTGGCCGAGACCTGTTCAAAACCCGAAGATCACGAATCGGGGCGCCGCGGAAAGCCCTTCATTGCACCCATGCGAGCGCAGAGTGCGGTGCTCCAAGACACGGTTTCTGGTGGAATCTTCAGCCTTCGCTTCCCGCGGAGGGGCTAGGGCGTCGCGCAAAGACAGTACTCGCCAGTTCGATCGCAACATGAGATAGGACAAGCCACTCACACGACTCTGAATACGAGGAGCCGCCGATACTTGGCCCGAACTAGCGACGCGCAATAGCGTCCCAGTCTGCAGCGTCGAACCAAGCGTCGATGGCATCCTGCTTGATCCAGCCGCCGCTACCCAGCAGCTTCCAAAACCGGGAGGCTACGCGGTTCCGGATAGCGCCACTTTTGATTGGAACTGTCTTGCTGCCCGTGAGAATGACGCCGTGGCGTGCGCGCGAGATCATGACGGCTAGGATGCGAGCTTCCTCGGCGAGCGCCTCTGCCGTGTCCTTCTGCCGAAAGTCAGGCAGCGTGTCCTCCTCCAACCCCAAAACAACGATCCAGTCGAATTGTTGGCCTTTGCCGGCGTGGCCGGTGAGGAGATGAACTCCCGGCAGACTCAGGAGTGTCGAGTCGTCGCCCACTCGGATTCGGCCACGAATCGCCGCTGCGGTAACGCCATCCTGCAGGAGGTCGTAGCACCAGTTGATGGCGTCTGCCATGGACGTACGATCGTTGGAGTCCTGGATCGAGTCCAACCCTGCAGCGGTACGGAGGAATTCAAGCTGGTCTGCCGCAGCATTGAATTCAACTACCGACAGCCGCGTAAGCATGGCCTTCATGGCGCGGGCGGTGTCGGTGTCGAGCACGCCGTCCTCCCAGCGATAGTACGGTAGTCCGCTCGCCTCCACGCGTTCATCAGCGAATCGACGGCGCGGCTTTGTGCGGGCAACGACGCCGATGCGCTGTCCGGGTGCGTTCTTCAGGATTCGCTCGCAGAGCGCGACAATCCATTCGGCTTCCGATCCTACATCGCTGAACCCGACGCCACCAGCGAGTCCACCCCCGGGCCAGGAGGCTGGCTTGGCCGCGGTGAGGATCTGTCCGCCGGTCACCCCATTGAGCGAATTGACCATCGCAAGGACGGCCGGGGAGGAACGGTGCGACTCCGAGAACTCGATGGTGTCGACGCATTCAGCTTGGAGGGCCGCGTGGACCTGATTTGGCATGGCACCGGCGAAGCTGTAGATACCCTGGGCCAAGTCTCCGGCGTACGTCGTCTTCCCGTAGCCGATCCGGTTGACGATCCGCAGTTGCTGCGGCGTGAGGTCTTGGAATTCGTCGACAATGACTGCAGCAAAGTGGTTGCGGTAGAGCCCAGCGACCTGATCGTTGGCCAGGATGATCTCGGCCAAGCGAGGCAGGTCGTCGTAGGTCAGTCGCCCCTCAGCGATCCGCTGCCGCTCGATCTCCAGGGCGACCCGGTTGCCGACGCGGACGAGCTCGGCGTCAACTTCGGCGTCATCACGCGGCTCCTGCTTGGCGACCCGGAGAAAGGTCTGCACGTCGGTCGACGCCAGAAAGCTGAGGCCTCTGGCTCGACACTGTTCAGCGATCCAGTCTGACTCCGGCGCGATCATTGTCGGGTCGAGCCCGATGACGTTGGCATGGGCTCGAAAGATCCGAGCAGCTAGGCCATGGAAATTGGAGACGGTGACGAGGTCGCGCATCTCCTGGGGAGTCAGGTACGACTGCAGTCGATCCCTTGCATTGTCACGCGCACGGTTGGAGAACGTAGTCACCAGAATGCGTCGTGGCGCAACGGCGTTACCTCGTGCGATCAGACCCTTGGCGCGTAGCCCGAGCGCTTCGGTCTTGCCGCATCCAGCGGGCGCCACGACGAGGAGAGACAGTCCCTCGTGGTCACGGATCTCAGCTTGCCTGACTGTGGGTTCGACCATCGGGCTAACTCGCAATCTCGTCGAGCAAGTCCTCGATGCTCTTGATCTTACGGGCGGTCGGCTCGTCGAGCAGTCCAGCTACCACCATCGCTGCGCGCGCCTTGTAGGTCGACTTGAAGCGACAGAATGCGGCGACGTCGTCGGTCGTTCGTGTACCGGACGGCCCGGTAATTTTGCAGTTGTTGAGTTCGTTCCTTGAGAAGTGACCGGACCTCTCGATCGCGCTCCACAAGGCGTCGGCCCCGATCGCTGCGGTGTACTCCTCCTCCAGATCGCGTTCCGAAATCCAGACCGAGTGCTTGTTGAGATCACCCTCGGCGACACCGATTTTGCTCGCCGTGTCCGCGGCGGCATCGCGGTCGATGAGCAGCGACATCGGGACGTTGAAGCCGTTCGGTCCAAACAGTTGCCGAATCGCCCCCATGTCCCCAGCCCCACCGGTTTCGACGAGCGAGACGCCGAGCCGGTCGAGTTCGCGATCGGTGAGGCGCGCAGCCTGTTCGAGGACGATGCGATCGGAGATACCTTCCACACCGACAACACGTCGGGCCGTGAGCGGCTCGAGCCGGTCGCGGACCCACCAGCGCACCACCATCCGCTGATCGGCGCTCAGGAAACCCGTCTTCGGCTGGATAACGGCACCACCGGATCGGACGGTCACGATCGACTCCGCGGAGAAGGCGCTGACGATGTCCGACGAGTGAGTAGCCAGGAACTTCTGGTTCTCTCCAGCTTGTAGAAGCCGCGCGAGGCTACGTTGACTACTGGGGTGGAGATGGATCTCAGGCTCATCGATGCCAACCATGTTCGCGCCGCCTGAAATCAGGTCGTAGAGCGCGATCGCGTACATAGCACGCATACCGTCCGACTGCTCGCTGATAGCACGGGGAACGCCAGCCTTGCTGACATGCAGCCGAACACCGCTCAGCACGTCGTTGTCGGCCGAGGCACCTGGGACGAACTGGAGATCGTCCTTGCCAATAGCGTCCGGAAGTGCCTTCGTAAGCTGACCGGCGAGTTCATCGCGAATGCCGTCGAGCACCTTGGATTCCCGCAGCCCCTCGCCAATCTTCTCGATCAGCGCGTCGAAGATGGCCTGCTCGGCTCCAAGATCGATGGCCCTCAAGATTTCGTCGAGCATCGAGTGCCGGTTGTCGCGGATGTCTCGCGAGCCGTCCGCGGCCCCGAGCAGCGTCCATCGGATGCCGAGCAACTGGTTGCGCGAGAGTTGACGTCCGGTGCCACTGGTCGGAGCGAAGCGCTGGACCGAGAGGGTCTGGTTGACGTCGAACGTTGCTTCCATGCGGATGGTCAGGGACTTGGTGCCGCTGGCCCTAACCTGGATCTCGTCTGGGTAAAGAGCCTCGTCGTCGGTCGAGAAGTCGATCAGATCGACCTCGACGACTAAGGGCTGATCAGGGTCGCGGAGATCATCGATGGTGATCTTGGAGTAAAGCTGTGCGGCGCTGGCTCCGAGAAGAAGATCGAGGCAGCGCAGGAGTGACGACTTGCCGACGTCGTTCGGACCGACCAGCACCAAGTGTTGCCGTACCTCAAGTTCAAGATCCTGTAGGCGGCTGTGGTTTTGAACAGCGACACGGTTCAAACGCACTAGGTCCATCCCCCCTCGGCGAGAGTGCGCCGTCCAGCTCATCCCGGTGAACTCGCCAGTCAGGCATGTGCAGATTCATTCGTTCAACGAAGCACCCGTTGTGGGTTTACGCTAGATGATGTCGCTAGCCCTCGCCGGAGCCGTGCTGAGCGGGTGCCGTCACGTGTCCGACTGACTCGCTCCGGGCCAGCAGGTCACCGGGATGTTACAGCACATACAGCCCGTGCAGCGGTAGCCGGGCCGACATCTTCGTGCCCGTGACGACGCTGATCTCCAAGGTGTGCACTTTCGCCCGAGCATTGCGGCGGCTTGCGCGGGTGAGGTACCCAGTATGGGCAACGTGGCATGAACGAGTGCGGGGCGGGCGAGAACCTTCATGTCCGACAGGTGTGCGCCGCACACCTGCGCAGAGGCTCCGGCCGTCCCACTGCGCCCTGCTTGCGTCGGTCGTCCGTCCTATTCTCACGGACGGCGTTGGTGCAAGGCGCCTTCCCTGCGCTCACAAACGAAGTACACCTCCGTCTGAAATCTCCGGTTTGGGCGCGATGCCAAGTCGGCGATGGTCGGTCGCACAAGTCACCAGCACCACCGACCGGCGTCAGGCGGCGGTGCCGCCGTAGTGCGCGGCCAGGCGCCGCAGCCCCTCGTCGACGCTCACGGCGGGGCGCCAGTGCAGGTCGCGACTTGTGGCCCGCTGGTCGAACCAGTGCGCG
>NZ_DLSO01000147.1:0-106469 GCF_002500165.1 Gordonia sp. UBA7860
GCAAGGCAGGCATGGCGGGGCACGGCACGGCCAGGCGGGGCGAGGCGAGGCGAGGCAAGGCAGGCGCGGCCCGGCTTGGCATGGCGCGGCACGTCAGGGCTAGGCATGGCGAGGCAGGCGCGGCTAGGCATGGCGAGGCGCGTCATGGCGTGGCTTGGCCAGGCGAGGCAGGCGGGGCGGGGCCAGGTCCGGCGGGGTCGGGCGAGGCTGGGCTCGGCGTGGCAAGGCAGGTTCGGCAGGGCACGGCTCGTCGTGGCACCGCATGGCCGGGTCGGCTCGGCAGGCATGGCGTGGTTCCGATTCTTCCTCTCACGCAAGGGAACTGACCTATGAGTGATCTTCGAACTCAACTGACCAGCATCTACCAAGAGCAGGGCGAGTTGACTCCGCAATCCGTTGTCGATGTCGCACGCAACGGTGAGCATCCGCTGCATTCGCGGTTCGAGTGGGACAACGAGGTTGCGGGCGAAGCGTACCGGCGGGTGCAGGCGGCCGAGTTGATCCGGTCGGTGCGCATCACTTACAAGGAGACGCCCGAAAGTGGCGCCAGGAGTGTTCGCGCTTTCTCGTCGTTGAACGATTCCGCTGATCCGACACGCAAGGGGTACGCACCGACCGAGGAACTCGTCGAGAACGAGCTGACTCGAAAGATTCTGCTGCGCAACCTCGAACGCGAAATCAACTCGCTGAAGGCGAAGTACGGCCACCTGCAGGAGTTCGCGGATCTGATGTCGGAGGCGGCGTCATGACCTTCTTC
The DNA here is from genome assembly GCF_002500165.1 of Gordonia sp. UBA7860. NCBI lineage: Bacteria > Bacillati > Actinomycetota > Actinomycetes > Mycobacteriales > Gordoniaceae > Gordonia > Gordonia sp. UBA7860. The sequence goes on from NZ_DLSO01000147.1 coordinate 758, forward strand.
GGACTTCCGCGCTGGTGCCTCCCCGGCATCTGGTGCGGGTCGGCGCGGCTTGGGCTCCTCTCACGCCCCGGCGGTCGCGCCGTCGGGTCCGGTCACCCCTCCCCCCGTGGTGGCCGGACCCGACACGATCCGCGGGAGGAACTCGTGATCTCTAAGCAGGCCGACCAAGACAACGTGATCGACGGGACCGTGTATTGCTACGACCCGGTCCCGCATGAAGGTGCGTACGTCACGGTTGGTGGCGTTGACGGCCAAGTCATCATCGTGGCCCTCGACATCGACGACCTCAGGCACCTCGCACACCTCTATGAGTACGTCGCCAGCGGAGCCGGGACTGATCTGCCGCAAGAGGATCGGCTGCGCATCACGCACGCCGGGTTGCAGTGGATGAAGTCAGAGTTCGGATCGGAGCCGTCATGACCGCCCCTGCCCATGATCCGGAGAAGTGGCCGTTGCAGCCGGGTTTGGCTCCTCCGGAGGTGGAGGAGGCGTTGCAGGCGTCGCTTGCTGATGCGCCGGAGCCGTCTGCCGAGACGCGTGCTCGCGTTGCTCACATTCTTCGTCGCGCCGACCGCGAGCACTCCGAGCGTGAGAAGCCGACCGGCACCTAATGCTTTCCCGCCCCGCAGGGGTTACGGGGCGGGAACCTCAACCACCGCAACACTTTCGAAGGGACCAGCCACATGACAGTCACCGAGTTCGTAGTCACCAACGGGGGGTGGTGCACGCTGCTTGCTGCCCTCCTGATCCTCGCGGTCATCCTCCTTGTCGACCTCGTCGTCGGGTCGATGCGCCGATGGGACCCGGACTATCCGATCGAAGTCGACCGCGGCGACCTCGTGACGCCGACCGACGTCCTCGAGCAGCGTGACGGCGGTGCCCGATGACCGACACGACGAACAACGTCGACGCGGTGCACACGCAGCCACATCCGTTGGCAGGCAAAGTGGTTCACGCGACCATCAGACGCATCGACGGTGACACCACAACTCAGCTACGCGTCGAGGACTGGTGGGACCGCATCTCCGGCGGATCGTGGCTGACCGCAAACGGTAATCCCGCGGCGATGCAGTACGCGTTCCGCGCGGGTTTCGCCGGCATCGCACCCGACGACGAGGTGGTGTACTGCCATGACCTCGGCATCGGGCGCGGGCACCTGCTGCATGATTCCGAGATCGTCAGCGAGGTGGCGTCGTGACGGCCGCCGACCGGTATGCGCGCGCCCGCATCGCCGACAACGTGAAAGCCGCGGCGTCGACCGTGACGGCCGGGATGGTGCGGGACAACGACGAAGCACTCGGACGGGCCATCCGGCAACTCGGTGAACGCTGCACCTCGTTAGGTGGCCTCGACTACGGCATCGTCCGCGAGTCCGTGCTCACCGCGACGTCGTACCGGGTGCATGTGGCGAACCAGCGGACCGGCGCCACGATGTCGGATCGGTCGTCGTATCTGCCGGAAGCGGTCGACCGGATTCTGGATCGTCTCGCTCGGGAGGCGTGGTGATGGCGGCAATCGACGACATTCGCGCCCGCTTCCTCAGCGAGGTCGAGTCCTATCCCGTACCCGCCGGATACCGGTGGACCGTCACGACATTCGCCGGATACGACAAGGCGTGCCGCGAGCACCGCCCCACTCTGCACCTCGAAGCCGCGGACGGCGACCAGGCCGTCGCGATGGTGTACCTCGTGGGCCAGGAGGTGTCGTGATGTTCACCGACATCGAGCAAGTGGTGGAGGCGTCGATCGACCTGATGGACGAGGTGGTCGACGTCGACGAGCCGACCGAGATGCTGCGGCACATCGTCCACCGGTTCGGAACGCAACCCGATCGGATGGCGCAGATCGTGATGTGCCTGAGCATTTGGGCGTCGGGTGTTCCTCGTTCGGGCCTCTATCGGGCGGCGAACGACCTGGTGATCGAACGTGCCCGCGACCGGCTGAAAGCCGGTGTCGGCGACATCGACGCCTACATGCGGGTTGTGCAGGAGTTGAGGGCGTCGTGAACAGCATCGACGCGACGGTGTTCGTTCCGGACCCGAAGAAACTCACACGGTGCCGTGGATGTCGCGAACGCATCTTCTTCGCCACCACCCGCGATGGCCGCAACATCCCGATCGACGAAAAGCCTCAGCGTGACGGGAATCTCGCGATCGCACCCGTCCCGCACGGCCAGACGCCGCACGCCGAGGTGGTGCGCCCAGCCCAGGCCGACGGGATGCGCGCCGCCGGCGTCCCGACATGGCGCGCCCACTTCGCGACCTGCCCCTCGGCTGACCAGTTCCGCTACCGCGCCCGCACACGCAAACCCTGAAAGGACCTGCCTCCCATGCCATTTACCCCAACCAGCGCGCCCGGAACGGTGCGCTACGAGGAACTCATCGCCCGCACGCACGAGTCAGCGCCCGCTCTCGTGGAAGGGGATGTGTCGACTGACGACCCCCGGTGGGTGCACGTCGACACCGACGACGGGCTGGTGTCGATCCCCATCAGCAACGTCATCCGCATCGACTGGAAGGAACGACGATGACCGACATCAATGACTACCGGCCGCCGACCGAGTTCGAAAGGGCTGTGCTCAACGGCCTGCAGTCGAAGCACGTGTACATGGGGACGGTGCCCGACGACGTGGTGGCCGATCGGCGACGTCGCAACCGTGTGGCGCGACGTTCGCGTCGCATCAACCGGATTCGGAGTTCCCGATGACTCAATCCACCCAACCAGCCCTCGAGCGGTCGACATCGGCGAGTCTCGACTTCGGGCACGAACTCACCCGCAGTGAACCGATCCGATGGTTCTGCATCGCGGCGGACCGTCCCGCGATCCTCGCGATTGACGAGGACCTCGAGGACCGTCGTGTCGTGACGGTTCGGTTCCACCCGAATGCTGGTGGCATCGCGGATGTGGCGGAACTTGCTGTCCCGCTGCATGATCTGACCGAGTTCGTCCACCAGGTGCGCGAACGCGATCTCCGGCTCGACGGATTCGTCGACGCGCTCGACGGCCGCCCGGCCCGCGGGTTCTCCACCCACTACCTCGACCAGTACTCACTCGGTCAGGTTGAGGCGCGGGAGCGTGCCCTGTGACCGCCGTCGACACGACTCCTGACGTCGACCTCGCGTCGCTGCCCGACCTTGACGCCGAGGTAGCGTGCCAGGGCACGGGGTGCGGCCATCCGGAATGCCAGTGCCCGTCACCCGCCGTCTGGCGTGTCCGAGTCCACGGAGTGCGGAACAAATCGGCGCGACGGTGTGGTGATCACCAGTTCCTCATGTGTCATCGCCACCTCAACCTGATCCGCAATCAGATCGCGATCCAGTTGTCCCGCATGCAGAGCATCGGGGCGCCGCGCTGCGGGTTCTGCGGCCGCGAGTTCCACCACCTGACGGACGTGATCCGCGAGGTGACACCGCTGTGAGCATCACGGAGTTCACTCAGCTCGCCGACAAGGCGCGGGATGCGGGCGCGAAAGCATGGGCCGAGGGGGACGCGCAGTGCCCTTACGCGTCAGCCGAACTCGTCGCCGCGTGGACTGCCGGCTGGGATGGGGCGCAGCAGCGCGCGCTCGGGCACCGCACCGAGATCCCCGCCGAGGACGGCATCTACACCGACATCACCGACGAGCTGTACCACTCCGACCGAGGGTCGCTGTCGTCGTCGGGTGCCCGGCTGCTTCTCGAACCTGGCGGGCCCGCGGTGTTCGCGCACCGCCGCGCGCATCCTCCCGCCCCGTCCGACACGTTCGACCTCGGACACGCGGTCCACACGGCAATCCTGGGCGAAGGTGGGGTGTTCGTCGACACGGGATTCGACGCGTGGACAACGAAAGCCGCGAAGGAAGCGCGCGACGCCGCACGGGAAGCTGGCCGCACACCGTTGAAGTCGGCGGACTACGCACGCGTCATGGCGATGCGCGACGCGGTCCTCGCGCACCCGCTCGGCGAGATCCTGTTCGCCGACGGCCAACCCGAACTGTCGATATACCACCACGACGAACACACCGGTGTCCGGTTGCGGGCGCGTCCCGACTGGATGCCGGGCGGTGACCGACCGATGATCGTGGACCTCAAGACCACGGTGTCAGCGGACCCGGCCGAGTTCGTGCGGAAGTCGGTGCCCGCCTACGGATACCACCAGCAGGACCCGTGGTATCGCGACGCCGTCCGCGTGGCAGGTCTCGGTCACGACCCGCAGTTCCTATTCGTCCTCGTGGAGAAGACCGCGCCACACCTCGTGTCCGTTGTCGAGTTGCCGACCGAGGCTGTCGCGCTCGGTCGTTTCCTCAACCGGCTTGCCGTCGACCTGTACGCCCAGTGCACCGAAAGCGACGAATGGCCCGGCCTGCCCGCCGTCATCTATCGATCCGATCTTCCCCCGTGGGCCTACACGGCCGCGGAATCAACCATCAGACGAACCGAGAGGACCCTCGCATGACCACCACCGATCTCGCAGAAACCACGAACGACGACTCGTTGTCGCTTCTGCCGCCTGCTCAGCCGATGCACGCGTCATCGGTGTCGATGCTCATGGACCACGCGAAAGCCATGGGCGCGGCCTACGACCTGGCTGAGAAGATGTGCGGCACACAGCTTGTGCCGTCCATCTATCGCGGGAAGCCCGAGGATGGGACCGCCGCCATCCTGTATGGCGCGGAGCTTGGACTCACCCCGATCCAGTCGCTGCAGCAGATTTTCGTTGTCCACGGCACACCCGCGATCTATGCCCGCACGATGGTGGCGTTGTTGAAGCGTCGCGGCTACCGCATCTGGACCGAGTCATCGACGGATGAGTCGGTGACGGTGATGGGTCAGGCGCCCGACGGAACGGCGGAGGCATCGACCTGGACGATCGAACGCGCCACCAAGGCGGGTTACGTCCCGACGATCGACGAGAAGACGGGCAAGTTCAAGACCAACTCCAAGGGCAACCTGATCGGGAACGAGAAGTACCTCACCGATCCGCAGGCCATGCTCTACGCCAAGGCCGCCGCCGAGGTGTGCCGCAAACTCGCACCCGAAGTGCTGCTCGGTATCTCGGTCGACGACGAACCAGCCGAGGAAGAAGCGTCGACGCCGCGGAAGGTCCGCAACGAAGTCCAGGCGCCCGGAGTCGAGGAGTTGCGTGCCCGCATGGGTATCGCAGCGGCACCGAAGGCCTCCTCCGATTTGGCCGCGAAACCGGAAACACAGCAGGCCGATGACACGCAGGCCGGAACTCCGGAACCCGAGGTGAAGAAGCCGACCGCGGCTCAGAACCGCGCATTGAACGCGCTCTACGAGCGCGCCGGACTCGCGAAGGAAAACCGTGAGGGGCGTCGCATCGTGTTCGCCTCGTTCTTCCCCGACCGCGAGTTGGGTGCTCAGCCGTCCGCCGACGAAACAGCCCACGTCATCGCACAGCTCGAGCAGCTCGTCGATTCGGGTGAGGACGACAGCGTGTTGGTCGCGTTCGCCGAGGACGTCATCACGCAGCACGCCCAGACGGCGCAGGAGGGCTGATCGGTGGGTGGTATCGCGACGACGGAGGCAAAGGACTCGAACGCCGGGGTGGTGGTGAAGGCACGCCCCGCACGCGACCTCGTGATCTACGCGACGAAGGCCGGCGGGTGGCGGTGGAAACTCCTGTCCCCCAACGGGCAGGTGGTGATCGCGACGTCGGGGCAGTCGTATCGGCGGCGCGAGTACGCGGTCGGCGCGGCGCGGCGTCTCATCCACTTCTTCACCGACCCCGGTGGCGCGGTCGAGCTCCTGGTGCTCAACGCCGACGGCACACCCCACTCCTCCGACACGATTCTTTGAAAGGACACGCCCCCATGGCTCTCGCCACCACCCCACCGTCGGATCTGAAACCCGCTGACGGCGAACAGGACCCGATCGACGAAGCGTATCTACGGTTCCGCACCAACGGGATCAAGCTCGAAGAACCACCCGCCAAAGATGAGGCCATCACCCTGATCGTGAAGGGCACGTGCGTCGGGGTGCACAACGACACGATGAAAGACGGCGAGGAGAAAGTCACCCATGTGATCGAGGTCGACTCGGCCTACGAGCGTGGGAAGGTGCCGATCGTCGACGAGGGGAAACCGGCCGGTCTGTTCGACTTCGTCTCCGACCAGGACCTGTGGCAGGAGGCGCGAGACTCGGCGTTCGAACGCGGCGAGGTGATCGACGACGTCATCACCGACTTCCTCCGCGACTACGTCACGGCGGGCAACGCCGACACCTCGGAAACCCCCAGCTCGGACGACGCCGACACGGCGCAAGCGGAGTTGGACGTCGACACCAAATCCGACGGCGACAAGGTGCTGCGCCCCGCGTTCTCCCACAGCAAGGGCGACGAGTGATGCCCGACCAGCCGACACCTGCCCAGCTCCGCGAGGCCGCCGACGTGATGGAAGCGGCGTGCGACGACCGCGAAGTCAACTGGGCCACACCCGACGACCTCCGCGAGTGGGCACAGCGACAAGAGGAAGAAGCGGCCCGCGGCGGTGTTCCGACGTGCTCACTGTGCCGACGTCAACGCACCGTCTCCGACGCCTACGACTACAACCCGCTGCAAGTCATCACGGGCCAGCCGGTTGGCTGGTACTCCGGCGATGACGGTGAAGTGTGCCCACAGTGCATGGCCAAGACGCTGAATGGTCAACGATGACGCGCCCTGAACCTGCGCTCACGATCCACCGCAAGATCGTCGGGATAATCGACCAGCAGACGTTCACGGTGGCCGGGTATGTGCGGCGGGTTCTCGCCGCCGCGAATCCCCGCGTTCCCGCGCTCCACGACACTGGCCTCGACCTCTGGTACGAGGTGTACCCCACGCTCACCAATAGCGAGAGCGTCGTCACCATCACGATCGTCGGCACCGGAAATCAGATCCCCATCGGCCGTATCGGCGACTACATCGACACGGTCGTCACACCTTCGGGTCTCGTGTGGCACGTTTACGCGCTCGTTGAAGAGACAGAGAGGTGAAGTCATGACCGATACCGCCCACGACCCCACACACCTCGGCGCACTCGAAACCGGCTACGAAGAGGGCCACAACGACGCCGTCATCGCGCTACGCCGAGCCATTCACCAGATCGGCCTCGACCCCGACAACCGCGACGCGCTGCTACGCAACGTCGAATCCGACTACGGCAACCCGTTCACGAAGCTGTTCGACGACCGACGCGAGTACGTGCGCGAGCAAGTCAGCAACGCGTTCGGCACGATCGTCGACGAGGACGGCGACGACCTGTTCGATGGCGAAGTCATCGACGCGATCCTCGACGCACACGCCGACTGGCTCGCGGCCCGGGAGGACATCTGCACTGCCGATCCGTGTGTCTTGCGACCTGGACACGACGGAGAGTGCCGACGATGACCCTCACACTGACCGACCTGTTCTGCGGCGCAGGCGGTTCCAGCACCGGCGCGGTCCAAGTGCCTGGTGTCGAGGTGCGTATCGCGGCGAACCACTGGGACCTGGCGGTCGAGACTCACAACTCGAACCACCCCGACGCCGACCACGCGTGTGTCGACCTGCACCGCGAGAAGCCGTCCTACTTCCCCAAAACCGACATCCTCTGGGCTAGCCCCGAATGCACCAAATGGACTGTCGCATCGGGTAAATCGGCAGAACACATCGACCCCGGCCTGTGGGAGGACCCGCTCGCCGACGAAGCGAACATGCGGTCACGCATGCTGATGTTCGACGTCCCCCGCTTCGCCGAATACCACCGATACCGCGCGATCGTCGTCGAGAACGTCGTCGACGTGTCCACGCGCGCACTGTACGTCGGGGCATTCGAACGCTGGTTGGCCGACATGCGCAACGTCGGCTACCACTGCCGCGAGGTGTACCTCAACGCGATGCACGCGCAGGCCGGCGGTCTGCCCGCACCGCAGTCTCGCGACCGCCTGTACGTGGTGTGCTGGCGCGACGGTGAACGTGCCCCCGACCTCGAGAAGTGGACACGGCCGCGCGCCTGGTGCGAGACGCACGGGTGGATCGATGCGATGCAAGCCTGGAAAGATCAGCGGAAGCGGCGTGGCCGCTACGGGGCACGCGCACAGTACGTGTATCGCTGCCCGCGCAAGGAGTGCCGCAACGCGGTAGTGGAGCCGGGATGGTTGCCCGCGTCGTCGATCATCGACTGGGAGTTGCGGGGCACCAAGATCGGTGACCGGGCAAAGCCCCTGTCACCGAAGACGATGGCGCGCATCCGCGCGGGCCTCGAGCGGTACGGCACCGGCAGTCCAGTGTTGGCGGAGTACTACGGCCAATCCGGTTGCCGCCCAGTGGCCGAGCCGCTGTCGACCGCCACCACACGTGAGCATCACGGTCTGCTGGTTCCGGTCGAGGGGCGTGAGGGCAAGGAAGCGCGCTCCGCTGGCGATCCTCTGCGCACCTTGACGACCCGCTCAGAGACGGGGATTCTCGTCACCCTACGCGGACACAACGCGCCGAAGACCACCGACGATGTACTCGACACGTTCGCGGCATCGGGCAACCATCACGGACTCCTGATGCGGAACAACTCAAGCAAGGGCAGCGGAGCCGAGATGGTCACCCCGACATCGGAGGTGATGCGCACCGTCACAACTGTGGGTCACCAGTCACTCCTAGTGCCCTCAGGTGGCACGTGGAATGACACCGCGTATCCGTCATCGGAGCCGTTGCGAACCCGCACCACGCGCGAGACCGAGGCGCATGTCGTGACCGCTGCCGACATCAACGACTGCGAATTCCGCATGTTGGAGCCGTCGGAGATCAAGCGCGGCATGGCGTTTCCCGCCGAGTACGTGATGCTGGGGAACCGACGCGAACAGGTCAAGATGGCCGGCAACGCCGTGGTGCCGCCCGCCGCGCGTGACCTTGTGGGTGCCGTCGCCGAAAGCCTGGGGGTGGCGTGATGACCGACTACGCCGACTTCCTCACAGCCAAGGTCGATTTTGATCGCAACTTCGGATTCGACATCGATCTCGACGACGTACACCCCACCCTGTTCCCGCATCAACGCCTCATCGTGCAGTGGGCAGTCAAGGGTGGGCGACGCGCGATCTTCGCCGCGTTCGGTCTCGGCAAGACGTTCATGCAACTGGAAACCCTTCATCAGTGCATCACTCGCGAAGGTGGGCGTGCATTGATTGTGTGCCCCCTCGGCGTTCGTGGCGAATTCGCCCGGGACGCCGCCAAGTTGGGGTACGACACCGCATTCATCCGCCGTGACGCTGAGGTTGCCGGGCCCGGCATCTACATCACCAACTACGAATCGGTGCGCGACGGAAAGCTGCATCCGGCGCAGTTCACCGCGGTCAGCCTTGACGAGGCATCGATCCTGCGATCATTCGGCTCGAAGACCTACCAGACGTTCCTCCCGATGTTCGCCGATGTGCGGTTCCGGTTCGTCGCCACCGCCACCCCCTCGCCCAACCGCTACAAGGAATTGATTCACTACGCGGGATACCTCGGCGTTATGGACACCGGGCAGGCCCTCGCGCAGCCGCTCAGCGAGCCGGTGCTGACGCCTGCCGGGTGGTCGACAATGGGTGACCTTCGGCCCGGCGATCAGGTGATTGGCGTCGACGGCAAACCCACCGACATCCTCGGCGTCTACCCCCAGGGCGAGAAGCCGATCTACCGCGTCGAGTTCAGCGACGGCACGTACACCCGCACCACTGGCGACCACCTGTGGCTCACCCGAACCCAGTACGAACGCAACGCCGCAACGAAGTTCATCAAACGCAACCCCGGAACTACTGGCCGACTGTACTGGTCCACGAAAACCACCGACGAGATCGCACAGTCACTCGTCTGTACGTCGACTGGCGCCAAGAACCACCAGGTGCCGATAGCTGACCCGGTGATGTTCGACGCCCGAACCGTCGACCTGGACCCCTATCTGCTCGGTTTCCTGCTCGGCGACGGTCACCTCCGGCAGACGTCGGTGAACTTCACCACCGCCGACGAGTGGATCGTCGATCATCTCGCGGCCACAGTCGCCGACCTCGGCTTGGGCGTCAGGAAGAACCCGCATGTCCGCGCTGACGGTCAACCGAACTACGACTACGCGATCTCGGCTGGCGCGGCCGGACGCACCGGCCGCGGACACGAGTCCAACGCGGTTCTACGTGCTGTCCGCCGGTACGGGATGATCGGCAAGCGCGCGTGGGAGAAGTTCGTACCGGACGACTACCTGTACAACACGCCTGACGTCCGTCTGGCGCTGTTGCAGGGACTGATGGACGCAGACGGCACGATCTCCAATGATCCGCGAAACCGCACCACCAGGCTGTGCACAACGTCCCGGCATCTCGCCGACGACACCCTGTTCATTGCACGATCGCTCGGCGGCACCGCAACCGTCGCTGAACGTGTGGGCCGCAAACCGAACGGTGACCCCGGCCGTATCCAGTTCATCGTGACTCTGCGCCTGCCGAGCGGTACCGTACCGTTCCGGCTGCCACGCAAGGCCGACCTCGTGCGAGACCGCGGCAAGTACCCGCCGCGCCGGTACATCACCGCGGTCATTCCGGACGGCACCGAGTTGGCACAGTGCATTGCCGTCGATCATCCAGATCACCTGTACGTGACCCGCGATTGCCTGGTCACGCACAACACGCGGTTCTTCCAACGTGACTCCACCAAGGCGAACAATCTCACTCTGTATCCACACAAAGAGCGTGAGTTTTGGTTGTGGCTCAACACGTGGTCGATTTTCGTACAGTCACCGGCTGATATCGGGTGTGACGCAACCGGATACGACCTGCCGGGTGTGGACATGGAATGGCACGAGGTCGACGCCGACCACACGGATGTGAAGTTCGACCGCGACGGCGCCGCACCACTCTTCAAGGGCACGGCGATGAGTCTCGTGGATGCGTCACGGGAGAAGCGGGAAACAATCGCGGCGCGTGTCGCCAAGCTCGCTCGACTCGTCGCCACGCACGACTCCGTGACCGGTGGGGATCAGATCATCCTTTGGTGCGACCTCAACGCCGAACAGGCCGCGATCGAAGCAGCGATGGACCGCATGGGGTTCAGCTACTCATCGGTCTACGGCTCACTCGATCCCGACGAAACCGAACGACGCTTACAGGCATGGCGCGATCGAAAGACGAAGTGCCTCATCGGAAAACCCGTGATGCTCGGGCAGGGCATGAACCTGCAACAGTGCAACACCGCGGTCTACGTCGGCATCACGCACAAGTTCAACGACTTCATCCAATCCCAGCACCGCATCGTGCGATTCGGACAGACGCGCCGCTGCCGCATCCATGTCATCTACGCCGACTCCGAGCGCGAGGTCAAAGCCTCGCTGCTCGAGAAGTGGGCACAGCACAAGGAGTTGACCAACAATATGACGAAGGTCATCAACGAACACGGCCTGTCGCAGACCTCGATCCGCGACGCCCTCAAACGCTCCATAGGCGTCACCAGATCGGAAGCATCCGGCGACGGATGGCTACTCGCCAACAACGACTGCGTACCCGAAACCCAAGGCATGGAAGCGAACTCGATCGACCTGGTGGTCACGTCGATCCCGTTCTCCAATCACTACGAGTACACCCCGGCCGTCGAGGACTTCGGCCACACCGACGACAACCAGCACTTCTGGCAACAGATGGACTATCTCACCCCCGAACTGCTGCGCATCCTCAAACCGGGCCGCGTGTACGCCTGTCACGTCAAGGATCGCATCCTGTTCGGCAACGTCACCGGAGCCGGAGTGCCCACCGTCTCACCGTTCCACGCGGAGGCGATTTTCCACGCCCAACGCCACGGATTCGACTACATGGGCATGATCACCGTCGTCACCGACGTTGTGCGAGAGAACAACCAGACCTATCGACTCGGCTGGTCTGAGCAGTGCAAGGACGCAACGAAAATGGGGGTCGGGTCACCCGAATACATCCTGTTGTTCCATAAGCCGCAGACGAACCGCGAGAAGGGCTATGCCGACACTCCGGTGGTGAAGTCGAAAGATACCTACACCCGCGCCCGCTGGCAGGTCGACGCGCACGCCTTCTGGCGATCTTCCGGCGACCGCCTTCTCACCACCGACGAACTTGCAGCCCTTCCGCCCGAGCAGCTGTCAAAGCTGTTCACTGACCAGACGTTGCGGCAGGTGTACGACTACGAGTCACACGTGCGCATCGGGGAGGAGCTCGACGGCCGCGGATCACTCCCCGCGACGTTCATGTCGCTCGCACCTGCATCGTGGCGTGACGATGTGTGGCACGACGTGAACCGGATGCTCACCCTCAATGGCGAGCAGAAGCGGCGCAACGTCCAGATGCACGTATGCCCGTTGCAGATTGACATCGTGGACCGTCTCATCAATCGATTCTCGAATCCAGACGAGCTCGTATTCGATCCGTTCTCTGGACTCGGCACGGTGCCACTCCGAGCACTCAAGGCTGGGCGTCGAGGCCGTGGCGTCGAACTCAACGCCGGATACTGGCTCGACAGCGTGAAGTATCTCGAGGCCGAGGAACGCCGCAACGACATGCCCACCCTGTTCGACTTCGAGGCTGGTGCGTGATGGCCCTGTGGTTTCCCCTGCGCGTCAACCTGACTCAGATCGGCCACTTCGAAGCCCAACGCATCGAGAACGGCCCCATCCCCGACGGCGGCACCGTCGCCGACGCGATCAACACGTACCGCGTGACGATCACCCAAACGGGCCATCCCACCGTCAGATTCGACCTGCAGCACCGCTATGGCGACGGCGCCTGGGCACTCATCACCAAGGCACTCGCACGACTCAACGACGAGACGAACAAGGAGGTGCCGAGCACCTGATGGCCAATACTGGCGGATTCCTCGAAGAATCCATCTGGCGTGACAAAGACTTCCGTGCGTTGCCGCGTACCGCGCAGGCAACGTACGCCCAACTGATCTCACAGAAAGAACTCGACCGCGCGGGCCTGATCCCGCTGCAGATCACCAAGTGGGCCAAGGCGTGCGACTCCATGTCGGTCGACGACCTGTGGGCCGATCTGAAGGTGCTGCAGACAGCCCGGTTCGTCTGCATCGATGAGGACACGGACGAGCTGCTGGTGCGCTCGTACATGCGGCGTAGCAACGTGATCAAGCAACCGAACCTGCTGAAGAACGCACTCAAGTGTGCGGGTATGGCGGCGTCGGAGTGGCTGCGCCACGAACTCGCTGTAGAGCTGCGTCGGATGGGCCGCAAGGACACGGTCGCGGTGGCCGATGAGATCGATCCGAACGAAGGATTCGACAACCCATCCGAAAGGGTTTCAGAACCCATCGACAACCCATCGACAACCCATCCCGAACCCTTGAACCCTTCCGGAACCCATCGCGAACCCCGGGGAGAGGGTGAAGGTGAGGGAGAAGAAGTTACCTCTGGAGGTTTAAGGGTTGGGGGGTCGCGCGCACACGTACACGCACGCGAGGCCGAACCCACCCACCCCGAACCGCCCAATCCCCGCTGCCCCCAACACCTCCACGACGACTACCCGCCCGCCTGCGGTGCTTGCGCTGACGCGCGCCGCCATCGCGAACGCTTCGACGCCGAACAAGCCCTCGCCAACGTCCAGGCCCGCCGCCGAGAACTCGAAACCCTAGCCGCCGCCACCGCAGCCGAGATCGTGGCGTGCGACCTGTGCGACGAACGCGGCTACGTCGGGACCCGGGTGTGTGACCACGACCCGACCGCGGCCGAACGCAACCGGCGTGGCGCCGCCATGGCGCGCGCCGCCCTCGCGAAAGGACGCGACTCGTGAACCAACCCGTCCGCCTCCCCACGGATCACGCACTCATCCGCTGCGACTCCGCCAGCCCCCAAGTCGTGTGCACCGCACCCGCCCGGTTCCGCGTCACGATGCACCCACCACGCCAGCCAGGGCAACGCGTGTGCGGCAACCACGTGACGGTCCTGTGTGAACACTGCCTCGACCTGATCGTCGACCACGTACGCCGTACCTTCGCCCACGCCCGAGCCGGTGGCCCGCCACCCGCATGCCCCGTCTGCGGCATGCCGTTCACCCACATCCACCACATCGTCCGGGAGGTCGAAAACCTGTGAGCACCAACGTGATGCCCCCGATCAACACCGCCAGCACCGAGCAAGCCAACTGGGTGTTCGACTGGCTGACCAAGGCGAACGTGAAGCTCCAACTGTCGACGTCGACCAGCGACGGAATGGGCAAGGTGTTCCAGGCGCTCTTCGGAGACGCCACCGACAAGACGACGACCCCACCCCAAGGCGTGTGGGTCGCCCGCTACAGCGACATGTCGGGTGTCGTGCCGTTCGCCACCGAGCTCGACGCCTACCGCCACGCAAACGGCACGACGATGGAAGTGGTGCTCGTGCCGTGGGGTAGCGACGTCCAGAAGGCCGACGTCCAGTGAGCCGCAGCGACATCATCGACGACATCGACGCGTTGATCGACGAGCAACTCGCCGCCGGCGAATCGGGACACGAGCAACGCGCCCGAACCGCGGACCGTCGGTGTTGGCACTGCGGACGCGACTGGCACGGCCTTGCCATCACGAAGCGGCTCGAGGAGATGCGCGCCGAGTACCGGCGACGTGCCGCCGAAGCCTACGAGCGTGGCGAGGAAGCGGAGTATGCGACGTCCGCGATCCTCGACGGCTACCGATACGACCAAGACGACTCCGACATCCTGTGCCCCGGTAGCGACTTCATCGGCCCGATGCCCGCCACCATGCGACCCTTCGCCGGGAACCCCCACACGGGCTGCACCTGCCCGCTCTGCCGAGTGATGTACGGCCTAGGCGGCGGCTACTCGCCTGGCGGTGTCATCACGTGCGACTCACCTGGTGCCGTGATCCCTGGTGACCGATCACCGTCATGGCTTGGCTCCCTGCCCCACAACCCGTGGCTCATCGCGGCCCGCGAACCAGAACCACGTTGGTGGAGAGTGGATCTCACCCATGTCGACCGCGAGAACGTCTTCATGGAGTTGGAAGGCCCAGATCTCCCCACCCTCACGGTGCGCGTGGGTCGCGGACTCAGCCAATACCAGGCGGTGATGCACCTCGTCCGCACCACGGAAGACGGCACCTACGCTCACCGCACATTCGACGACTCGGGAACTCCCCTCACGCTCGACATCCACACCCCCAACATCGACGATTGCGACGGCCACCTCCTGTGGCACGAGATCACCGGACCCGGAGGCGATTACGTCCACTCCCGCGAGATCGTCGCGGCGTCCCCGCACATCGACTGGTTCACCACACACAACCTCACGCACCTCCTGCCCCGACGTACCCGAATGCGTCTCGCACTGGAACGCTTCAACGTCCAGATGCAGGCATGGCAAGAACGGCTCGTCGAACAGTTCACCGAGATCGGCAACACCTTCCGCCGAGCCACCGACCGGATCGAGTACAGCTACCGCGAGGCATTCACCAACGTCGCCGACGGGATGCGCGTCGGAGTCGACGTCGACGGCCAAGTCCGCACCGGCATCGCCAGCAACGTCGAACAACGAGGTGACGAAACGACATTCGACTTCACACCCGACGACGCCCCACCCCGATTGAGCCTGTTCGGTCTCGACGTATTCGAAGACCCCGCGCTTCCCGCGGATGCCAACTCCGTCGCATTCGACTCCACCCAGTTCACCCGCCCCACGAACCGCGCGACCCGACGCCGCACCCCACCCCGCCAAGACCCCTACTGGGTGCAACGCGCCGACCGACGACGAGGCCGCCAATGAGCCACGTCGTCGGGATCGACCCGAGCCTCACGAACTGCGGCGTCGCGGTCCTCGAGAGTGACATCTCGAGTGAATTCTCTACCGCGAAAGTCACACTCCTGCGGTCCGTCGGACACGCGGGACACAACGCCGACGACTGGGCCACCCGCTCCAAGCGCATCGTGACCCAGGCACGCTACGTGCTATCCCTCATCCCCCGCGACGTCGAACTCGCGGTCATCGAAGGCCCCGCATACGGCACCAACCTCCCATCGACCCACGACCGTGCCGGCCTTTGGTGGGGACTCCTCTCGGGACTGCTCGCAGCCCAAATTCCCACCGCGGTGGTGAACCCCAAGACCCGCGCCAAGTGGGCCACCGGCAAAGGCAACGCGCAGAAACCCGACGTGCTCGCCGCAGTCCGCAACCAGTGGCCCGACATCCGAGTACCGAACCACGACTGCGCAGACGCGCTCGTGATGGCCTCCATGGGTGCCCTGTGGTCTGGCTGGACTCTCCCCTTCGACGTCCAGACGTGGCAACACAACGGCCTCCAATCCGTCACCTGGCCCGAAAGGACACCCGCATGACAACGTACGAACCCTTGGACGTGAAGCGTGTCCAGACATCGAACGGCAGCCACATCGAGCCACCACTGCAAGACACCTGGTCTGAGATCGAGAAACTGCGCTGGCACGCAGGCGTCGTCCTGGTCGACTCGGGAGTGCGAGTCACAATCAACGACAGCGAGAGGTACTCAGTCAACGGCCGCGACGTCCCCGTAATCGGAATCCAGGTCGGCAACACCATGACCTCAAAGCGATTCGACGACGCGTGGAACTACCTCAACGGCGTCTCCGCCGGCGGACAGCAGGCGTCGCGAGCGGCAAGCACCACCCTCGCAGAAGCCCAATCGTGGGCAGCATGGTTCGCAGCCGAACGAGACTGGAACTGGCACAACGAGAACTGCGGATCAATCTGCCGATGCGACCGGGACTGGATCGAACCGTGACGATCTGCCCCCGCTGCCACCTCGAGATCCCGGCCGCAGAACACGACTGCGACTGCACGCCAACACCACCCCGCCCAGCCGAAGCCGAACGCCGCACCGTCACGGTCTACAGCGAAAACCTCCGCGTCAACCAGGACCGCACCGCCAGCCACCGAGGAGCAGCAACCCCATGACGACCCCGGACCCCGGAATCGACCGCACCACCCAAGACACGATCGTGCGGAAACTCCAAGACATCCGCGACTGGCTCGCCGACGACCTCGACTCAACCCTCATCCGCGACAACGCATTCCGCACCGACCAAGAACGCGTCAGCGGATCGAAAGGCGAAACCCCCATCCCCTACGACACCAACGCTTCCGACGCCGCCCACCAACTCCACGGCACCCTCCGCGAAGCCGTCCTCGACACCTGCACCCAACGCGGCTACACCTGGCCCGGCGAACGCCGCACCCCCTACCTCGCCGCCTGGCTCATCCGCCACGTCACGGCCCTCGCCGTCACCGACCACGCGACCCACCACGCCACCGCAATCGTCTCAGCCCATGCCGCCGCCTTCCGCGCCGTCGACACACCCGAACGCCCCCACTTCCACGGCTACTGCGAAATCTGCGGCACCGCACTCTGGGCACGCAACGAAGCCACCGCCATGACGTGCCGAGACTGCGGCAACGTCATCGGCATCGAATACCAACGACAACGCGTCGACGCCCAACTCGAAGCCCAACTGTTCACCGCCAACGAACTCGTCGACATCGTGCGCGACCGCCTCAACCAGCACATCAAACCCAAAACCATCCACGACCTCGCATACCGACGCCGCAACCGACTACCCGTCCGAGGCCGCACCCGCGACGGCCAAAAGCTGTACCGCGCAGGCGACGTCTTCCACCGACTCAGAGAACAAGCACAACGACGACAACACGCATGACCGATCGAGGGTGCTTGACAAACACCCGAAAAGACCGAATCCTAAAAGCTCAGGTTGAGGTGCTGTGCCCACACGAGGGCCAGCACCTCCCTCATTTCCAAGCCAAGCAACACGAGGCACACACCCATGCTCATCCTCTGGCTCCCCCTCCTCCCCATCTACTGCCTCACCCAAGCAGCACGATGGATCACCGAACACCACAAACCCGAAGGCATGCGAGAAGCAGCCTGGCACAACGCCATCCAAGCCGAACAGCACCACTAACAACGTGGGCATCAACAACGGACACCGCTGGCGCACCATCAAGCACGACTTCCAGGCCAGATGCCGCGCGACCAACGCGCCCTGCCACATCTGCCACCAACCCATCAACTGGAACGCCCCACCCCAACACCCCGAAGCCTTCGAACCAGACCACTACTACCCCCGCAAAACCCACCCCCACCTCGCCTACGACCCCGGCAACCTCCGCCCCTCCCACAGCCGATGCAACCGCACACGAGGCGACACACCAATGCCACCACCCACCTGGACCAAAGCCACCGGATGGTGACCGAAACCCCAGGTAGGGGGGGTGAAATCACCACAACCCCCACGCCACGGCGCCTCCGCCGGTAGTGCCCAATTTGGCGGGCTGGGTGGGACATGTACATGTACCGAGGAGGTGTACGCCAATGGGTGACGTACACAATCGGACGCGCTACCTGGCTGGATGCCGGTGTGACACGTGCAAGAAGGCGCAGTCGGAGTATCGGCGGGATTTGCGTCGGCGGAAGAACGCGGAGAAGGCGGGCGTACCGGCGCCGCAGTCGGGTTCGTTGTCGGCGGTACCGCCTCCGAGGTCTGACCCGCCGGACGCGCCAGCCGCTCCCGATGAGGATTCGGTTGAGGCGCAGGTGCGTCGGGAGATCGAGGGTTTCGCGACGGCTGAGGAGAAGCCGGGCCGGGTGGCGGCGGCGATCGCGTTGGCCAGGCTGTTGGACAATTCCGCGGCCTATGCACAGCATTCAGCAGCGGTGGCGCGGTTGAACGAGACGATGGCGATCCTCGAGCGCGGTGGTCGGAAGAAGCGCGGGAAGTTGTCGGCGGTCAAGGAGATGACGGCGAGCTGATGTGGGTATGAAGTCTCGTGAGGTCGAACGAAAGGGGCGCGAGGAACCGCGGGTGTTCACGCCGCCTTTGCGGGAATTGACTCGGGAGACCTCGCACGGATGGGCAGCAATCGCGTTTGCCGAGACGGTGCTGGGTGTCACCCTTTTCCCCTGGCAGAAGTGGCTTTTGATCCATGCGCTCGAGTTGGACGAGGTGAGTCGATACCGGTTCCGCACCGTAGTCGTGCTGGTGGCGCGACAGAACGGGAAGGCGCTCGACATCGATACGCCGATCCTCACCACGAACGGTTGGTCGACGATGGGTGAACTATCGGTCGGTGACGAGGTCTACCACCCAGATGGGCATTCAGCGCGCGTGACGGGTGCGTTCGACGCGACGGCCAACCGTGAGTGTTTCGAGGTGGAGACGACTGATGGGCGGAGGCTTGTCGCAGATGCTGACCACCTGTGGACGGTGCAGGATCGCAGACGCTGTGTGAGCAAAGGCCGGCGTGGAGAGCGGCAGTTGCGAACCTACCTGTGGGAGACACTGACCACGCGGCAGTTGATCGAGCGGGGGTTGATGCGCAGCAAACGTGAGTGCGCATTCCGGCTTCCGGTGCAACACGCAATCCTGTCCCCGGACACCGAGTTGCCGATCGATCCTTGGTTGCTCGGACTCTGGCTGGGTGATGGTTCGTCGTCGTCTGCTCTGATCACAGTCGGCGATCGGGACGTTGGAGAGATCACGACGCTCATCAAAGGTGCAGGTGCTGAGATCGTGTCGTCGAAGCGCGCTCGGACAGCGCACGAGGTGCGTTTTCGGATAGCGCCACGCAAGTTCGGATTCCAGGCACAGTGCACGAGGCTGGGCGTGTGGGGCACTGGAAACAAGCATGTTCCAGAGCGGTACCTCACGGCTGGAACTCGCCAAAGAGAGGCTTTGCTGCAGGGGTTACTCGACAGCGATGGATCGATCAGTGCCGCCGGACAGGTGGAGTTCAGTGCCACCAACCGTCGGCTCGCAGACGATGCGCTGTATTTGGCGAGGTCGCTGGGTTGGCGGGCGACTCTGCGTGAGTCGCGTGCGACGATCGCGGGGCGGGACTGCGGACCGCGTTATCGGGTGACTTTCACACCGAGTGCTCACGACGCCTACCGGCCATTCCGGTTGGGAAGGAAGACAAGTCGCGTCCGCGACGATCTGAAGTCGCGCGGCGGCGAGCGTCACGCTGTATCGATTCGGTGCATCACACCAGTGCCGTCCAGGCCTGTTCGATGTATCAAGGTGGATCGTCCGGATGGGCTGTTCTTGGCCGGACGCGATCTTATGCCTACTCACAACACCCTCGTCATGCTGGTGCTGGCGTTGTGGCACATCTACGCGCTGGAATCTCGAACGGTCATCGGGACGGCTCAGGATCTTGCGAATGCGGAGAAGGCGTGGGATGAGGCTGTCGCGATGGCTCGGGCGGAGCCGGAGCTCGAGGAGCTGATCGAGGATGTGAAGCTCGGTCATCCGCGCCGGTTCCTCGTCCGGCCGTCGTCGGAGGATGACGAGCTGCTGACCGAGTACCGGGTGGCGTCGGCATCACGCCGCGGGGCCCGCGGCTTCTCGGGCGACCTGATCTTGCTGGACGAGCTGCGCGAGCATCAGTCGTGGGACTCGTGGGCGGCGGCGACGAAGACGACACTCGCCCGGCCGAAGGCGCAGGTGTGGGCGTTCTCGAACGCCGGTGACGCCGTGTCAATCGTGCTGCGGTATCTGCGGACACTCGCACACCGGGCCTTGGATTGGCCTGACGGTGACGGCGACCATGACGTACTGACTAGCGCTGATTCCGACGAGGACGCCGCCGAGTGGGAGGACGATCTCGGCGAGGACACCCTCGGATTGTTTGAGTGGTCGGCAGCGCCCGGGCTCAGTCGGCGTGACCGGGACGGGTGGGCGCAAGCGAATCCGTCGATGGGTCACACCGACGTGGTGGAGAACTGCATCACTGAGCGTGCGATCGCGGCGGCGGTCCGTACGGATCCACCGCATGTGGTTGAGCAAGAGGTGTTGTGCCGGTGGATCAACACAGCGGCGTCGGGTCCGTTCCCCTCAGGTGCGTGGGAGTTGACGACGGTGCATGAGGCGGCGATCACGGAGGATTCACGTCGGGTGGTGTGTGTGGATGTGTCGTGGAATCGCGGTCGCGCATACATCGCGCGTGCCGGGTTCGACGCCACTGGAGTCCCGGTGGTCGACATCGGCGCCGACCGTGCGGGCACTGAGTGGGTCGTCGGTTGGTTGGCTGACCATGCGGACCGGTTCGACGGAGTGGTGATTCAGACCAACGGCGCCCCGGTGACGTCGCTGTTGGTTGACATCGAAAGTGCTGATGTCGATGTGACGGTGATCCCTTGGGCTGGGCCGGATCTCGGGATCGGATTCGCGCTGGTGTACGACCGGCTTGAAGCGACGGTATCGGACCCGGGGGCACCGCGCCTGCAGCATCTGCCGCATCCGGGTCTTGATCGTGCGGCATCCACCGCGGTGCCGAAGGTGCTGGGGCAGGGTGCGGTGGTGATCGATCGGGCGAAATCCCCAACTGACGCCGCGCCGCTGCAAGCGATGATCGGCGCGGTGTGGGGTTTGTGGCAGCTACCAGAGGAGCCGGTGTCATCGGCGTACGAAGACTACGATCTCGAGTTCCTGTGAGGGGGTGCACGTGGGAGTGACCTCCTGGCTTGGGTTCTCGCCCAAGCCACTTCCGCCCCCTCAAGTGACGGTGCAACCGATCCTCGATCTGGTGCTCGAGAACATCCGCGGCCAGTCGGTGGAGACGTTGTGGCGGGAACAGCCTCATCTTCGTACGGTCGTGGGGTTTGTGGCGCGGAACATTGCCCAACTCGGTCTGCACGCGTATGTGCGTGACGAGGACGATGGCCGCACACGGGTACGGAACACGCCGCTGGCGTTGCTGCTGCGGAAACCTAACGCAAACACAACTGGCTATGAACTGATCCACGCGACCTGCGCAGATCTTTGCCTGTACGACCACGCTTTCTGGTTTTTCGGTCGGGACTCGAACTCGGATTCCGGCTGGGTGATCCGGTCTATCCCCCCGACGTGGGTGGTCGGGACGTACGACACGAGCGCGTTCGGACACGGCGGCTACAAGATCCGGTTTCCGGAAGCGGCCGGACAGGAGATCCGCGTACCCGCCGACCAGATGCTGGTGTTCCACGGATGGGATCCGATCGACACGCGGCGCGGTCACTCGGCGGTGGCGGCACTGAAATCGATTCTGGCGGAGCAGATTCACGCACAGATCTACCGCGATCAGAACTGGCAGCGCGGCGGACGGGTCGGCGCCTACCTGACGCGCCCAGCGGGCACGAAGTGGGAGCCGGAGGTGCGCAAAAGGTTCATCGATCAGTGGCGCGACAAGTACACCGGCGACGACGGTGCCGAAGCCGGTGGCGTGCCGCTCCTTGAGGACGGCATGGAGCTGAAGCGGCTTGGGTTTTCGGCGAAAGAGGAGCAGTACGTCGAGGCGAACAAATTGTCACTCGCGACGGTCGCCCAGGTGTTCCACGTCAACCCCACGATGGTCGGGCTACTCGATAACGCAAACTACGCCAACGTGCGGGAGTTCCGTCGGATGCTCTACGGCGACACTCTCGGCCCGATGATCGAGATGATCCAGCAGCGCGTCAACGCGTTCCTCGTGCCGGTGGTGACCGAGGAAGACACCGACGACACCTACGTCGAGTTCAACATCGCGGCGAAGCTCGCTGGATCGTTCGAGGAGCAGTCGGCAGTCATGCAGGCAGCGATCGGCGGCCCGTGGATGTCGATCAACGAAGGCCGTGCGAAACAGAACCTGCCGCGCATCGAGGGTGGCGACGATGTGTTGCGCAACCTCAACCAGACGACCGCAACCGAACCTGCCGGCGGCACCGAATCCCAAGGAGGACACGGATGAAGACGAAGTCGTGCCTGATCAAGGTCAAGGCCACCGGCGACAGCGACGACTCGCTCGATGAGGGCCAGTTCATTGCTTACGCAAGCGTGTTCGGCAACACCGACTCCTACGGCGATGTCGTGCAGCCAGGTGCATTCGTCGGAAACCTCGCTCAGTGGGCCGAGTCAGGGAACCCGATCCCGCTGCTGTGGGGCCACAACATGAGCGACCCCGACTTCAACATCGGGCACGTCATCGAGGCGATCGAGGACGATCACGGGTTGAAGGTCACCTGCCAAATCGACATGGATTCACCGAAAGGCCCCCAGGTGTATCGCCTACTCAAGGCGGGGCGTGTGACACAGATGTCGTTCGCCTACAACATCGTGTCGGGCGAGTACGTGCAGCCGATCGGCGACGAGGACGACTACCAGCCGGGCTACTACAGCCTCAACGAGCTCGAACTGTACGAGATTTCGGTTGTCCCTGTCGGGGCGAACCAGGAGACCGAGATCCTCGCGGTGAAGACCGCCGCTGCAGCACTGCAGGCGAAAGCCGGGCGGGTGCTGTCTGCGAAGAACGAAGGGGTGTTGCGCGACATCAAGTCTCAGCTCGAGACCGCGACGGCCTCCATCACAGATGTACTCAACGCCGTCACCGGCGATGAGTCGAAGTCGGGAACGACCCCGGACCCTAAAGACCAGGATGCGACCAGCGGTGAGGAACCGCCCGCGGGGAAGGACGATCAACCTTCTGCCGCCAAGGCCACGCCAAGTCCGTCCGTCCGCCTGGCGGCACACCTCCAATTACTTGCTCTCTCAGGGGCAGAAGGGATTCCATCGTGAATCTGAAGGAACAGCGCGCTGCCGCATATAAGGCGGCGCAGGACATCATCGCCAAGGCGAAGGACGACGGCGTGGAACTCACCGCCGATCAGGCGGGCGAGGTGCAGAAGTTCATCGACCAGGTGACGGAACTCGACGGCAAGATCGCCGAAGCGCTCAAGTCCGAGGCGCTCATCGACGCGATCGATGCTCTCGGCGCCGGGGGAGACAGCACTCCTCCCCCTGCCGGTGACAGCGGATCCGAACCTGCGAAGAGTCTTGGCGCCCACTTCGTCAAGCACGCAGGTCCTCGACTGAAGTCGATCCAGGGCATGTCAGGCGCCTCGGTCGCTGCACCGGAGTTCAAAGCCGCTACCGACGTCCACGGCGCCGGCGGATCGGGCTTCACCAGCGTGCTGACCCAGGTCGATCGCACCATTGTCCAGGGGTACCGGCCAGGACCTGTCATCGCGGACCTACTGGGTCAGGGACAGCTCGCCGCTGGCACCAACGCCATCTCGTACTTCGTCGAGGGGGCGCGTGAAGGCAACTTCACTGCTGTCGCCGAGGGCGCGCCGAAGCCGCAGATCCACTACGTCGACCCCACCCCCGTCACCGATGCGTTGAAGAAGATCGCGGGCTTCGTCAAGTTCACCGATGAGATGCTCACCGACCTCGACTTCGTGAAGTCGGAGATCGACGGGCGGCTGCTCTACGATCTCGCGATCGCCGAGGAGCAGCAACTCCTCAACGGTTCTGGTGCCGGCGCGAACTTGCGGGGTCTGCTCAACAGGTCGGGCATCCAGACCGAGTTGCGTGGCAACGCCGCATCTAATGACACCATCGCCGACGCCTTGTTCCGGGCGATGACAAAGGTGCAGACGGCGACCGGACTCGCGGCCGACGGCATCGTGATCTCGCCGTTGGACTATCAGGAGCTGCGGCTGGCAAAGGACGCGAACCGGCAGTACTACGGCGGCGGCGTCTTCCAGGGGCCGTACGGAAACGGTGGTATCCCGGAGAATCCGCCCATCTGGGGTGTCCGGACCGTGGTGTCGCCGGCGGTAGCTGCTGGCACCGCGTTGGTCGCGAACTTCGCGCAGGCCGCGACCCTCTACCGGTCCGGCGGTGTGCGGGTGGAGTCGAGCAACTCCCACGCCGACGACTTCACCAACAACCTGGTGACGGTGCGGGCTGAGGAGCGCGTCGCGCTCGCGGTGCGAAAGCCGCTCGCTTTCGTGAAGGTCACGACCACAGTCGCTGCCTGATCCAGTCACCTGAACCCGAGGCTGGCCTTGTAGGTGATCTCGCGCCAGCCTCGGGTTTCCGGCCCGAGATGATGAAGGACCCCACCATGGCTGCCACTGACCCGTACACGATCGACATCTACGGGATCCCCCACACCGTTCTCCTCGACGAAGAAGAAGCACAACGCCGCGGACTCAAACCACAACGCAAGGTCGCCGCGCCCGAGAACACGGCGGCGGTGCCGCAGAACAAGGCCACCATCCCCGCTGCGAAGCGGCCTCGCAAGTCTGAACCCGAAACAGGCACCGATGCCTGACCTGGCTCTCACTCCAGACGCTCTCACCCCCGAAGGTCTCGTCGCCCACATGGGCGGCAAGATCAGCGCCAGCACACCTGGGCTGCAAGGACGGATCGATGGAGTCGTTGCCGCGATGCGACGCCGGTGCGGGTGGCACGTTTTCCCCGAGCGCCAGGACACCATGAGGGTCGACGGCCCCGGAGGGTGGGTGCTGAGCCTGCCCACCCTCCGGCTGGTCGACCTAGTCGATCTTCGCGAATGCGGGATTGCCGTCGGCACCGACGAAATCCAGTGGTCTGAGACGGGTTTGGTCAAGAAGAGCGGGCGAAGGCAGTGGACTACCGACTACCGCGGGATCGAAGCGACGATCGTCCACGGGTTCAACGACTGCGCTGACATCATCGACTCGATCTTGACAGTCGCGGGCCGCACCAGTTACCGACCGCTCGGTGAGACGTCCATCCGGGTCGGAGAACGACAAACGGACTACGAAGTCGTCGCTTCCGAACTCGCAACGTGGGATCGGTATCGCATCTGATGGGCTTCTACGGTCAGACCATCACGGTGTTGCGTCCGGCGAAGATCTCGGACCGCTACAACCCCAGGGGCGAGCGCCTCTCCTACGAAATCGCGGAAGGTGCCCAGCGCATTCCGGTGTCATTCGGAGTTGAACTGCAACCGCGACTTGAAGTCGAGACCGACGAGAACGGCACCCGCGTCGCCACCCGCACCGTCTGGTGGTTGTGCACCCCAGACGGATTCGATCTCGACGTCGAAGCAACCGATCGGATCGGGTACGCCGGCCGGGACCTCGACATCGTCGGGGAGGTCCACCGATGGCCGTCAGTCGACCACCCATCCGGCGTCGACCACGTCGAGCTCGCCCTCGAGTACAAGAACGGATAAGGACCTGCCATGCCTGAAGTTCCAAATAAGATCACGATCGATCGCCGACGCCACAAGGTGTTCATCGACGGTGTCGAATTCCCCTGGGTGATCGCCGAGAGCGGCCCCGAGGTCGAGGATCTCGCGAACCGCAACGCTCTGCCGATCGTGACGATCCCCATCATCGCCGCCGACGTCGAGGTCATCCCGTCGGACGGTCAGAAGTCAGTCGCCTACGGCGATCGCGCGGGCAAGACCAGCGCGGACGTGATGAAGGCGCTCGATGACTGACTCGTCGCCGTGTCGTGTCGTGTTGGACTACGACAAGGATCAGGTGGTGTTCGACGGGCAGGTGTTGCCATTTCCGCTCACCGCAGTGCGGGCGCAGGCCGTGGTCGCCGACGGCCGCGCGACCGTCACGCTGGTCCTCGAGGTCGACGAGGTCCAGTCGATCGCCGAACCACCACGCAAACCTGACGACGTCGCTGACACCTGGACGGCGCCCGCTCCGGAGCAGGTGTTCGAGGACCAGCTCGACGCGATCCGCAAGGCCGCACAGTCTCGTGGCTGACGATCTCGTGCGGATCGACGGGAACGCGATGTTTCGCCGTCTGAACCGAATGTCGCTCGTGCGTAACGGTGTTCGCACGCGAGGCCGCACGGTCCTCGCGCGAGCTCGCCGCATCGACCAGACGGAGAACGACGGGCGTGCCGACATCACGATGAGTGAACGCACCATGCGGAACGGCCGTTTCGTCGTGCACATCGAATCAACCGACGCCGACGGCGAACACGGCAACACCACGACAGAACGCCGCCGCACCCTGCGACGCGCAACCGGATCCAGATGACCGACAACGGATTCCCCGACGCCCTCTACAAGGTGATCGGGGCGCTCAACACTGCCCTCCCACTGGCGTACGTCGGCGACGAACTCCCCGCCCAGGCGGCACTCGAGAATCGCCTTCCCATCGTGCTGGTCCAAGACGTACCCGGAGGATCGAAACACCTTCCATGGCAAGCCGCCACTGGCCCCCTGACCGACATCTTCGCCGCCGACTTCTACATCCTCGCGAAATCACGCGCCCAGTCACGTGACCTCGCGGCCCGCGTACGCGGCATCCTGTTCTCCCTCGTGTGGCGCAACGACATCGCGATCCACCGCGTCATCGAGGAATCAGCATTCTCACGCGCACCCGACTGGAATCCACGCGTGAAACGCGAACACGGCGAATACGCCTTCGAAATCGGCCGCGACACCGACTGACGGCCCACGGCGCACCCGCGCCCCACAGATCCGGACCTGCCAGGACCGTTCACCGCAGACCCCGCCCCTGGGGCTGCTTCCACATGCCTACACGCATCAGAGGAGGACGTGATGGCAGTCCCAACCATCGACGGGTTCAAGGCCGAGGCCGCCCGAGTCGGAGTCACCGGCCGCATCGACATCGCGGCATTGATCGCAGTGTTGCCGCACGACATGAGCAACCTGACAACCACGGGCGCCGGCGCCTACACCAACCTCGGATACATTTCCGACGACGGTGTCACGGAGAACCGCGACGAAGACAACCAGGAATTCGTTCCGTGGCAGGAGAACTCGGCGATCCGCTACGAGATCACCAAGTCGGTCACGACGTTCGATTTCACCCTGTGGCAGTCGACCCTCGCGACCGCCGGCTTCTACTACGGCGTCAGCGCGTCCGACATGTTCAAGAACACCGACGGTTCGGTGTTCTTCGACGAGTCGGGCAAGCCCGACGTCACGCAGCACAAGCTCGTCCTCACGGTCGTCGACGGTTCGCGAGCGCGTCGCACCTGCTTGGCCGCGGCACAGGTGACCGAGCGCGGCGAGATCACCTACAAGTCCGACGAAATGATCGGCTACAACGTGACGGTCACGGGATTCCCCGGCACCACCGGCACGGCGAACGAGGACGACATCTCGTGCCGCCGCATCTTCCTCGAGGGCTGGGACACCACGGGTCTCACCGCCTACACCCCGCCCAGCGGTGGTGGCGGTTCGTAACCCGCACAGACGGGTGCGGGGTGGGGAGTTCAACCCTGGCAGGTCCGCCTCACCCCGCGCCCTTCCACCGAATAGTGGCCTGCCAGTTGATGAAAGGGGCCTGCCATGGCTGACATCGATCTCGACAAGTACCTCGCACAGCGTGAGGAAGCACGCGCCAAGGACGGTGCGAAGACGCACAAGTTCGACTTCGGTGACGGAGAAGACAACCAGGTGTTCGAGAAGGGCGACGGCGACGTCTTCACCTTCCGATTCAACGCCCGCGAGTGGGTGGTGCGTGACCCGCAGTTCCTCACCGACCCGGAGAAGGAGCAGCTCGAACCGCTGTCGGCGGACGTCGACGTCGCCGCCTGGTACATGGGCGAAACGCAGTACGACGAGTTCCTCGCGGCGGGCGGCGAGTCGTGGATGTTCAACCAGGCATTCACCGACTACGGCAAGAAGATTCGCGACGATCTGCAGGGAAACCCTACTCGGCGGAATCGCTCCTCGCGCCGCGCGGCGTCGAAGAAACCGAAGCAGCGTTAGACGCGACGTACCCCGGGCTGTGCGATCCGTCGCGCGCGCTCGGGGTACTCGCCCGCTACCACCGCGGTGAGATCACGCTCCGCAAACTGCGCGTCCTGATCGAGAACCTGCCGCAGGGGTCGGCGATTGATCGGGCCCGCACCGACGGTCAGCAGTGGGGCTGGAACGAGCAACTCCTGTGGATGTTGATCCGCCTCATGCAGATTCAGACCGCGAGCATCGCGAACCGGCTGGGTAAGCCGCGGGTGAAGGTGCCGAAAGAGCATCCGAAGTATCCGTGGATCGACACCGACGAGGACGGGCCGCAGAAGTTCGGTGACCGCGGCGACCACAGCAGCGAAGAGGTCATGGACTTCCTCGACTCGCTCTGAGTCGAGGAAGTCCACGCTGCCTGCCTCGCCGTGCCGAGCCCAGCCTCGACTCGCCGAGCCGAACCGTGCCATGCCGAAGACCCACCGTACCGATGCCGTCGCACGGCCTCAACCAGTGAATGGAGGTGACTATCCGTGGCTGACGAAATCTACGTTCCCGTAATGCCTTCCATGAAGGGCTTCATGGCGGAGGTCATCAAAGAGGCGTCGGGTGCGGCGAAAGCTGGCTCGGCCGCGATGCAGAAGGAATTCGGCTCCGGTGGGCGCGAGTCAGGCCGGTCGGCCGCGCGTGGCGTCAACGATGGGCTCAGCCGCGGCGACATCGGGGTCAACTCGGTGAAAGCGCGGATGGCGAAACTCGCCGCCCAGATGCGAGCCATCGGTCGCACCGCTGGACGTCAGGGCGCTGCCGGAATCAACGACGGGCTGAGCGCAACCGACTTCAACCGTGTCGGCTCCGCGCATGGTCGACGCTACGGTGCGGGCTTCGTGTCGGGTGTGCGAGGCGGGTTACGTGGCGTGACAGCCGCTTTCGGCGTCGTTACGGCGTCCGCCGTCATGACGGTGAAGCACATCGGGGGCATCGCGACGGGACTCAAGTGGGCGGCACGAGCCGCAACACTCCTGAGCGGCGCTCTACTCGGTTCTGCCGCCATGATGAACAGGCTCGCCGGTGTCGGCTTAGCGAAGCTCGCGACATGGCTTCGTGTGGTGTCGGCGCTCGTTGGGCGTCTCGCTCGCGACGTCGCACGAGCCACTGCCGCGTTCATGCTCCTCGCTGCCGCCGCACGCGCTCTCGGCACCATCACGCGAATCTCCCGACTCGTCGGCATGGCGACTGTCGGAATCGCAGCTCTTGTCGGTGTCGCGAGCACGGCGGGCCCCGCGCTGGTGGCGCTCGCCGGTGCCCTCGCGACGGTCGGGTCCGCTGCGGGTGGTGCCGCGATCGCCGGACTATCGGCGCTCGGTGCCGCCATCGCGGGAGTGAAGCTCGGGGTGTTCGGGGTGGCCGACGCATTCAAAACGATGGGCACCTCGTCGGGTGGCTCCGCTGCGAAGGCCGCCGACAACACGAAAGAGATTGCTCGCGCGGAGAAGTCGCTCGCCAAGGCGGTCGAAGGCGAGAAGGAAGCCCAGGAGGGCGTCGCCCGAGCACGAGACATTGCACGAAAGAAGCTACGTGACCTCGACCTCCAGTTGCGTGGCGCCGCGCTGTCGGAGAAGGACGCGCAACTCGCCCTGCGTGAGGCACGCGCCGATCTCGCCAAAGGCGGATTCGAATCGGGCCTCGAGCGCGAGCGCGCTGTGCTGCAAGTCCAGGAAGCGGAGCAACGTCTCGCCGAAGTGCAGCGCGAGAACGCCGACACGGCGCAGGAAGCGGCGA
This sequence comes from Gordonia sp. UBA7860, assembly GCF_002500165.1. NCBI lineage: Bacteria > Bacillati > Actinomycetota > Actinomycetes > Mycobacteriales > Gordoniaceae > Gordonia > Gordonia sp. UBA7860. Next base: position 30,994 of record NZ_DLSO01000147.1, read on the forward strand.
CCGCCCGCGCCAAGGGCGTCGAAGGCTCCGACGAGGTCGTCGAGGCGCAAAAGCAACTGCGTGACGCGACCCAGTCGACGAAGGATGCGCAGGACGCACTCAACGAGGCGCGCGCACCGAAGGACGACCCGAGCAGCGGTGGTGTCGACAAGCAGGCCGAGGCGATGGCGAAGCTGTCGACCAACGCCCAGGCGTTCGTCAACGCCACCATGGGGGTGAAACCCGCGTGGGACGCGATGCAAAAGTCGGTGCAAGACAACCTATTCGACGGCCTCGACACCCGTGTACAGACGCTCGCTGACACGTGGCTCCCGAAGCTCGGCACGGCACTGTCGACGGTGACGGCCGGATTCAACCGCGGGGCCAAGAACGCCGTCGACTGGGTCAATTCGGCACAGGGTGTGCAGATCGTGGGGACGTGGCTCACCACATCTTCCGACATGGCCGCCAAATTTGGGACCGCACTCGGAAACCTCGTGCCCGGTATCGCGGCGATCGCGGCTGGCGCAGGCCAAGCGTTCGGCCCCATGGTCGGGGACATCGGAGCAGCAGCTAAAGGCCTGTCGGACATGCTCGTGCAGGCCCAGCAGTCCGGCAAGATCAAGCAATTCTTCGAGTCGGCCGCCGCGAGTGTCAAGACGACCTTCCAGAACATCGCGGCGATCGCAGGCCCTGCGATCAGTGCGTTCATGCAGTTGGGCAAGACGTCGGCCGCGGGACTTGCGCCCGGTATCCGGTCGATCGGCCAAGCGATCGCGCAGGCAACGCCCGGTCTGATGCAGATGGCCGAACGCCTCATGCCGGCACTCGGTCAGGCGCTCACCAACGTGGCACCGTTGATTCCGAGTTTGGTGCACTCGTTCAGCCCTTGGGCAACCATTTTGTCGATCATGGCGCCACCGCTCGCGAGTCTCGTCAGTCACCTTGGTCCGATGGGGCCGCTCCTCGTTGCCGGAGCGGTTGCGGTCAAGGGGATCTCGGCCGCGATGGTCGTCTACAACGGCGTCATGGCCGTCGCGTCGGTGGCACAAGGCGTGTTTGTTGCTGCGACTGGACGAAGTACGGCGGGTCTGGAGGGAAACACGATTGCTTTGGCCGCGCATCGAGTCGCTACGCTCGCCGGTGCCGCAGCGTCCGCGGTGTTCGGCGCGGCGCTAGCGGTCGCGCAATCTCCCATCACCTGGATCATTGTGGCGATCGGTGCTCTCGTCGCGGCTCTAGTGTGGTTCTTCACGAAAACCGAACTCGGCCGACAGATCTGGGCCACCGCGTGGAACGGCATCAAGGCGGCAGTCTCGGCCGTGTGGGGCTGGTTGTCCACCACCGTGTTCCCCGCGTTCAAGGTCGCGATATCGGCGATCGGCGCGGCGGCGGTGTGGTTGTGGCAGAACGCGATCCAGCCCGCATGGAACGGCATCAAGGTGGCGATCGGTGTCGCCTGGACCATCATCTCGGGCTACTTCACCGCATGGTGGACCGCCATCAAGGTCGTCGCGTCCGTGGTGATGTGGCTGTGGAACAACGTGGTGGCACCCGCGTTCCAAGGTATCGGCTCAGTGATCGCGTGGGTGTGGAACAACGTGATCAAGCCCGCGTGGGTGGGCCTACAGATCGAGCTCAAGGCGATTGGCGCAGCTTTCGAGTGGGTGTGGAACAACGTGATCAAGCCCGTCTGGGATGGGCTTGGCGCCGGAATTTCGTGGGTCGTGGACAACGTGATCAAGCCGGCATTCTCCGGCATCAAAACGGCGTTGAAGGTGGTGGGCGACTTCTTCGGCGATGTCGTCGAGGGCATCAGGACGGTGTGGGACAAGCTCAAGGGCTACGTCGCGACGCCGATCAACTTCGTCATCAACACGGTGTGGAATCGGGGGTTGCTTCCCGCGTGGAACACGATTGTGAAGTTTTTGCCGGGGCTCAAGAAGATGGAGCCGCTGGCGCCGGTGGCGTTCTCAGAGGGTGGTCCTGTTCCTTTGGCGAAGGGCGCGACCCGCGGTAAGGACTCGGTGCACGGCCTCCTGATGCCCGACGAGCACGTGTGGGATGTCAAGGATGTCCGCAAGTCTGGTGGGCAGGGCACTCAGTATCGGATGCGGCAGATGGTGGACGCGGGCAAACCGTTCACCTGGACGCCTTCGGGTTTGGCTGCCGCTACCTCGGATGGCGGGCAACTCCCCCGCTTCGCCGATGGTGGCGCTGTGTCGGCGGGCGACAAGCTCGCTCCGATGCCGGGTGAGGGCGGGCTGCAGGACATAGCGAAGCTGATGGGCCGCATCATTTCTCGACTCTGGCCGAAGGGCGTGTCGTCGATCGGCGGCTGGCGACCTCCAGACGGATACAACGAGCACTACTCAGGGCGCGCGCTCGACGTGATGATCAACGACGCGAAAACCGGTGATCAGGTCAAGGACTTCTCACTCGCGAACTCCAAGAAGTTCCCCATCGAGTGGACTCTCTGGAAACAGAAAGAGTGGCACCCCGACGGACGTGTGGTCCCGATGGGAGACCGTGGGTCGCCGACGCAGAACCACATGGACCACGACCACGTCTTCTACGCACCACAACCGGCCAATCCGAATGTGGTGCCTGACGGACTGATCACGAACGGTTTCGGCGGCCCGTCCACAGCCGAGATGCTCGGCATCATCAAGAAGCGGATCACCGAGATCGTTGATAAGGCGCTGAATCCGATTAAGGAGGGCATCGCGCGGGTTGTTGGTTCGCCGCCGCCTGAGTGGCTGGGAATCCCGCCGAAGGCTCTTGATGCGTCGAAGACCGAAGCGATCAACGCGGCGTTCGATCTCGCGGGGAAGCTCGGCGACAAGCTGTCGTGGGCGTACGACGAGGCGAAGAAGATCACGTCGTCGGTGACGAGTTTCATCAAGAATCCCTTTGGTCTGTTGCGGGATCAGGGCGGCTTCCTGCCGACCGGAATGTCGTTGGTACGCAACGAGACTGGCAAGCCCGAAGCGGTCCTCAACTGGGATCAGATCGACAGCCTGCGTGAACTGCTGGCCGGCATGTCGGGTGTGGGGCTGTCCGATGACGCGTTCTCGAAGCAGCAGCAGAAGCGGGACGACGATCTCAAGCGCCGTCACGAGGACCAGGTCGCGGCGCTGGCCAACTCGCCGGGTGGCGTGAACCCCGCGACGGCGAAGGCACTCAAGGCGCGCCAGGATCGTGAGACCGCAGAACTGAGTTCGAGCGCGGCTCGCACGAGCCGATACCGCGACGAGGGCAAGACGCTTGCCGATCTGCCGAAGACCGCGGGCCTGGAGATCGGGAAGGACACGGCTGACTTCTTCGGGTTCGGGCAGTTGTTCGACGCGGTATCGGGTGTCGTGCAGAACGCGACACAGCAGGCGAGTTCGCCCGCCACGACCGGAACGTCTGAACTGTCGTCGTACAGCGCGCCGGGCAGTGACGCACAAACCGCTGGCACTCAGGGCGGTTCGTACAGCGCACCGACCTACGGCGACGGATCAACCGTCCAGCAGAGCGACACTGCTCTGACAAAGATGCCCGATCTGAATCACCAGTACGACCCCAAGGGCGGCGCCGAACAGTGGCGCGGAATGATCGAGCAGGCACTCAAGAGGCAGGGATTCCCGGTCAATCCCGCCGAGGTCAACGCGTGGGTTAAGCAGATCGACACCGAGTCTGGTGGCGACCCGAACATTGCGCAGCAGATCACCGACGTCAACGGCACCGGCGAAGCGGCCGGAGTTGGTCTCGGCCAGATGATCCCGACGACCTGGGCGGCATACCGCGACCCGTCGCTGCCAGACAATCGACGCGACCCGTGGGCAATGATCAACGCGATGGTGCGCTACGGCCACCAGAAGTACGGTCCAGGACTGCTGGGCGTGATCGGGCAGGGCCACGGCTACGACCGCGGCGGCTGGCTACCACCGGGCATCACCCACGCGATCAACGCGACGGGCAAGCCGGAAGCGATCCTTACGGCTGGCCAGTGGTCGTCGATCGATTCGATGCTCGAGGAGCTGCCGTCGGCCGCAATGTTCTCGACGGTCGCCGATATGGCGTCGGCTGGCATGTCGACGCTCGGTGGCTCGGCAACTGTCGACGGCGACGGTGCCACAGCCTCGGGCGATCGCGGTCCGCTGGTCTACAACGAGAACGTCTACACGATGGACGTCGACGAGATGGTGTCGAAGCAGACCCGCGAGGTGCGACGCGCATCCCGCTCCGAGGCTCTGATCGGCGGCTGGGGATGACGCGAGCAGTCCTGACCGACCACGTGATCATCGACTGGGTCGCGGCGTCGGGCGAACGAATCCGACTGTCCGGGGCGAAGTCCGCCACCGAGCTCGGCGCCTGGTTGGCCGCAGGCAACATCGGGGACCTCGGGTACACCGACCTCAAGGCGCTATTCGACGCCGCGGCCCGCCAGTGGGGTGAAACGTGGACCGGGTCGACACTCGACCACGCCGAGTGGGATCTCCCCCTGTTCATCCTCGGACGCAATCCGGACGACTTCCGACGCCGCGTGGAGCACGTCAAACGGTTGTGTCGCAACGATGTCGCGGGCTGGCTCATGGTGTACACCAATGCCCTCGGCTGGCGGTGGGTGCGTGCACGCCGGGGCTCACTCAAACCGACACTCGAATTCGATCCCCGCAAGACCAGCGCGGCGAACTTCGACCTCACCCTGATTGTCGAGTTGCCGGTGCCACGCGTTGCCGACGACAACGACTCGTGGAGCAACAAGAACGGGTCCGGTCGCGGAACACTCGCCTTGTATCCCGGTGACACCTGGGATGGGTGGCCGCAGTTCACGTTTCGCGGGCCTGGTGCCCTCACGCTGTCGTTCGCAGGGAACACGGTGAAGCACCCGCAGGTGTTGGCGAACGAGACGATGCTGGTCAACACCGATGAGGCGCGCCCCACCGTGCGGGCGGTGACTGACGCGGGGATGCGACGCAACCTGTGGCCCCTGATGAAGGGGAAGAAGTACCGCAACCCCGTGCCAGCGGGTGAGGTGACGCGCGTCGACATCACGGTGACGGGCGGCAACACCAACACCGCGCTGTATGCCGTGGTGCCGCAGGCTGTTGAGGGTTTGATGTGACGTCGCTGCGTCAACGCTTCGCCGATCTCGCGGCCGAGGAACAGGCCGAACGGGATGAGCTGCTCAATCCGCGCGCTGTCGTCGAGCTCAAGACCAAGACGATGCAGACGTGGGGCTACTCCGGCGACTACCAGGATCTGAAGTTCACCGAGAAGAAGTCTCAGCCCGGCGCCCTCTCGATGCTGCTGCCGTGCGATGACCACTACGCCGAATGGTTCGAGGGGCAGCCGAAAGCCGCTGTCCGGCCGATCGTGATCCGCCTGCCCTACTGGACGACCCTGTGGTTCGTCACGGACTTCAAACGCACCCGCAAGGGGTTGCAGCGGTACTACGAGGTGACGGCCGTCGGGGCGCTTGAGCACCTCAACTGGATCCGGTTGTGGCCGTGCCCTGGCTTTCCTGCCGAGTTCCAGCCGATTCACTATTGGCCGGCGATCGGACCTGCGGCGAGTAACAACGCGTTGGCGTTGGCGGCGAACCTTGTTCGTTTGCAAGCACCGCTGTACAGCATCCCCACGGGCAATCTGTTCCAGCTCAAGACGTGGAACCTGATTCGCAACGCATTCCACCCGATCATGGTGAATCCGCGTGGCAAGTTCCTCGGTGACACTACGAAGTGGATGGCCGCGACGTGGCGGATGGACAAGGCGCTCGACGCATTCCTTGAGGTCGAGAAGGCCACGGGAGTGCAGATCGTCTACCAGTTTTTCGACCCCGAGGTCGACGAGCAGCCGTTCCCCGAGTTCGCCGTCCTGACCGAACCGAAACTCATCATCGACTTCGTCGAGAAGGGTGAACCTGTCGGGTGGACCGGCACGATCGTCGACGGGTTGCTGCGCACGGGGATTGAGACGGCGTCTGACCTCCTCGGGTGGGTGCTGTACCCGATCCTCGGGGACGACGGCTACGAGGACTATCTCGACGTCGTCGACGGGATGATCGCGAACAAGCCGATCGCGGTCTACACGAGCGGAAAGTACTCTCCTGCAGACGAGATCGAGGAGACGACTCACGTTGCTCTCGCATCGCGCGTGACGGCCGGCGGGAAGAGTCCCGAGTGGCTGAACATCGCGATGGTGACGGGCGCGAACATCGGACTTGCCGCCATCGGGACGGCGATCGCCGCGGCCCTTCCCCCACTCGGTGCCATCACGGGCGCCTTGCAAAACCTGTCGCTCGGTGTGTTCGAGCCGCTTGTGAAGAACACGGTGATGGCGTTCCACTCGTCGGAGGATCTCCAGCGGGCCAACGAGTCGGGGCCGTGGCGGTTCAAGGAGACGTTCGCCGAGTCCGGCTCGACTGGTCTGTCGATGGAGACGGCCGCGGGCATGAAGTCGGCGCATTGGGCGACGAGACCGTATGTGTCGATGGCCATCTCGGTCATCAACGGTGCCCCGTACTACGTCGGGAAGGACGTGAACATCGGGGATCTCGTGGGGGTGGAACGCCACGACGGGAAGGTCGAAATCGAGTACGTCGAGGAGATCACCTACGAGGACTCGCGGTCGGTGCGGGGCCGCTACACCCTGCAGATCGGCAAGGGTGACGCCGAACGCGAACCGGGATCGATCGCGCTCGGCAAGATCCGATCGTTCGGCCAGTGGCTCACACGAAACGCGTTGGGAGAGTGACGCGAATGCTTCGTGTATATCCGCTGTGCAAAGCAGATTTCACCATCTCGTCGGGCTACGGCCCGCGGGATGGCGGCTTCCACTACGGGCTTGATTTCGCCGCGAAGGACGGCACACCGTTCTACGCCTGCCAGTCCGGGACCGTGCAGTACATCGGAGCCGCTGACGGCTACGGCCAGTGGATCGTGATCGACTCCGACGACTCGGAGGGCGGCGGTTGCCTCGAGTACGGCCACATGTGGAATGCGTTCGCCACCGGACTCGCTGTCGGATCGCACGTCACGGCGGGGCAACTGATCGGCTACGTCGGCGCCAACGGCCAGGCGTCCGGCCCACACCTACACCTTGCGGTCCATACCTTCAACTACCGCTCCGCGTACACCGATCCGGCGAAATGGCTGGCGGGCAGCGGATATCCCGGCGCGCCCGCGCCCACACCAACACCTTCAGGAGGTACCGCCGTGGCTGATAGGCCAGCGTTCCGCGAGATCGACATGATGGGCAACAACCGCTCCAATCGGTGGGGCGCGAAGATCGTGTACTGGCTGCTGCATACCGAGGAAGGCAACTCGACCGCGGTCCAGCTCGCCAACAGCCTCAACAATCGTGACGACGCCAGCTACCACTACGTCGGCCGCGACTCGATCGTCTGCGATGTCGTCGACACCGACTACGGATCGTGGTCGGTCCTCGACGCCAACAACCGGTCGATCAACTACTGCTTCGCCGGGTCACGCGCCTCGATGTCGCGTCAAGAGTGGCTCAACCGGTACCGCAACGACATTCGGATCGCCGCGTACCTCGCGGTGCAGGACGCCCGCAAATACAACGCCGCGATGCTGACGGTTCAGGGGCGACCGTATCCGCTCGGCAATCGACCATGCATCGCCGACCACAACTTCGTCACCGTGGTCCTCGGTATCGGATCACACACCGACTGCGGCCCCAACTTCCCGTGGGATGTCCTCGCATCCGACGTCAAGACCTACGCGACAGGAGCTCCCGTGACCCCTCCGGTAAATCAGATCAACCTCGAAGCCGACCGCGCGAAGAACTGGATCGGGAAACGACTCGACCCGATCGGCGCGACAGACGAGCACCCAACCCCTGATGGCCGAGGCAAGTGGGTGAAGTTCGAGAACGGCTACATCTACTGGACGCCGACCACAGGCGCGCACGCCATCCCCACATTCATCTTCGAGACGTGGGCCGGGTTGAAGTGGGAGCGCGGTCCGCTCGGCTACCCGACCGGCGACCACACGGTTCTGAAAGACGGTGTGGTGCAGGGCTTCGAACACGGAGCCATCTACCGCAAGACCGGCCAGCCGGGATTCTACGTGACCGGCGATATCCGGTCGCACTGGAATCGCAGCGGCTTCGAGAACGGCCCCTACGGGTGGCCCGTCTCGAACGAGATCGTCACCCGGAGCGGTACCCGCTACCAGGTGTTCGAAAAGGGGCGACTCATCTGGTCGCCCGACAAGGTCGTCGGCCTGGTCCCCCAGGACGGCCCCGACATCATCAACTGAGCAAAGGACATGATCATGACCATCGGACAGAAGATCTCGTACAACGCCAAGGCAATCAGCGCACTGATCGGCGCCACCCTCACTCTCGTGGCCGCGGTGCTCGCATCGGTTCCCGCCGATGTCATCCCGGCGCAGGGCGCCGCATGGATCGCCGTCGCGATCGGTTACGCCACCAGCTTCTCCGTGTGGCTCACCACGAACGGCCCGAAGATCGGTGATGCCGTCGACACCTTCACCGGCGAGACGGGACCCATCGTCGGTGACCTCAAGTCCCAGATCGACGAGTGACAGAGGGGGCGCACTGCCCGTGGTCGCCACACAGTCGCGCCGTAGGCGTGTAGTCGAAAGGTGCTCGGGTGACAAAGAGAGAGCGGCGACGGATCACGCTCGCCCACATCGTGATCGTCGTCGTCCTCACGTTGTGGGCGGCGTCGATGATCCTCGACGCCGTCGTGTCGACCTACGATCCGCCGGAATCGTTGAGCCTCGCGTTCATGGCGATCATCGGTCCACTCGTCGGCACGCTGATCGTGCGGCGAGATCGCGACGACGCGGACGGAGATAAGTCATGACCTGGGTGAGTCTCGCAGTGTTCGTGGCGGGCGTGGTCTTGGGGGCGCTCGTGAAGGCCGGGTATCTGCGTATCAAGGGTGTGCGGGTGAAGGTGCCGTACGTCGACCGATCGGATGCGTCGGTGGCGGTCGCGGTCATCGTGATCACCATCCTGTCGCTCGTGACGATCGTCCAAGCGCAAGCCGCGCAAGAACGTAGTGATCAGTGCAACAAGCAGTTTCGTGATGCCCTGACTTACAATTCGGCGCTCAATATCGAGTACCGCGAGCTTGATCGCGCTCGGGACAAGGCGCTACAGGATCGGCGCGAAGCATTCGACCGGATGATGCAGGCGATTGACCCCCGCACCCGCGTGGCGTCGGAGCCTGCGATCGACGCGTACAACGAGTCCGCGGCACGCGTGAATGCACAGCTCGTTGAGATCGAGCAGCGACAGACCGCGGCTGACGCGTCGCGCAAGCCGTATCCGGATCCGGAGTGCGGCCGATGATCGATCTGCTGTGGCTCGACGGCACGTGGTCCAAGCCCGGTGCGCGGTCTCCGGTGTCGGAAGCATTGCGTCGCGCCGTCGCCGGCGCGCGGGTCCGGTTCCGCTACGTCGACTATCCCGCGGCGTACGGTCCGGCGACCGACCGCTGGGATGTGTCGATCGCCGAGTCGGTCGACCAGGGGGTGCACGCACTCACGGACGCGGTGCGCGCGACACCGAATCTCGCTGTGGTCGGCGGATATTCACAGGGCGCGATGGCGGCGGTCGACTTCGCGCGCGACGTCCTGCCACACGACCATTCCCTCGAGGTGCTGGCGGTCGCGGCGCTCGGGAACCCATATCAGCCGGTGCATGTCGGGCGCGGTGGCATTGCGGCCCAGCTCTCCGTGCCGCGCACCCTGTTGTCGTACTACGTGCCGGGTGACCCGATCGCCGATCTTCCGCTCGGGTCTCCGCTGCGGTCGATCGCCGATGTCACCGAATGGATGTCGATCCGCTCTCCCGAGGCCTCGTGGCTGTGGTGGCAGCGGTCGGTCCTCGACCGCGCGATCGATACGAAGTATCAAGCGTGGTGGCAGCCGTGGCGGTGGCGCGACCTCGCGTCGACTGTCGACTACGTCAACGGCTACCTCGGCACCAAGCACACGGGCGACTACATCACCGGCGGCCACGTGCAGCGGCTCGCCCGACAGATCGAGACGCTGGCATGACCGACCGCCCCACCCCGTACGCGTTCGACGACCCCACGGTTATCCGCCTCGGACGGTTCCTCGAGAACACTCCCCTGTCGAACAACATGCGCGCCCCGCTCCCCGCGCCGCTGTCGCAGTTCATCGCCCAAGCCATCACGAACTACACCCTCGGGTTGGCGTGGGACGCCGACCAGCGCGCCTGGATCGAACTCGGCGCGTGGGAAGCGACAGCCGACCTCGGCGACATCCACATCGAGAACGTGGGCGACGGCGGGGTGGTGCGAATGATCCACCGCAGCACCGGCATATCGGTGCTCGGCGAAAACCATGACGACGCCTACCGGCTCCTCATGGACAAAGTGAGGAAGGTGAACGGTGGCTGACGATCCGATCGAACGGCTCGCGGTCGACCTCGAAATCTACGGGGTACCGCAGGTGGCGGGACAGCCACCGATGACCGACACGTATCTGCATGTGCGGCGCCGCCAGGACGGTGCTGCGGAGCGTGCGGTGATGGGGTTGCCCGCCTATCAGGGTGAGCAGGGTCCGGCGGGGCCGCCCGGTGCGATCCATCAGGGCGAGCGCACGACGGCACAACTCGACGCACTCGCCACTGTCCTCACCGCCGATCAGACGAATTGGGCGTACCGCAACACCGACACCGACGACCAGTACGTGTGGTCGGGCGAGACGTTCATCATCTACCACAACGTGTACGGCACCCCCGGCCCGACGGGGCCAGCGCCCACGATGCAGCCCGGCACGTTGACGATCGATGGCGACACGATCGACGATCCGGACTACGGGGTGCGGATCAACGGCTCGGGCGGCACCTATTCGGTCGGTTTGGACCTTCCCGAGCTGCCCGAAGGCCCACAAGGTCCGGTCGGCCCGTCGGGGTCGGTCTTCACATCTGTCGACGTCGACCAGACGATCACGAAGTCCGACGGCGACACCCTGGTGTACAAGTCATCGACGGGCAAACTGCAGTGGTCGCCCGGTGGTGCGTGGCTGCAGGAGTACGTGGTGCCGCCGGCGGCGTTCCCGACCGGTACCTATTCGTCGTCGACGACGCGGGTCGGACTCGTCACCGTGGTGATCCCGGCGAAGACGTTCCCCTACCGGTTGGACTTCGTCGGTGGCGTCGACTGCTACGCGCCAGGCGGATTCCAGGTGAACCTCGAAGTGCGCAACGGCAACATCTCGACCGGTGATCTCGTGGGACTGGGTAAGGGGCAGCCGTCGGAGGGGTGGCGCGAGGTGGCGTTCCGTGCGCATTCCGACGTCGCGATCAACCCCGAGTCGACGGACGGCATCATCTCCGCCGGTACCGAGGTGACGTTGTATGTGTCGGCGGTCAAGACGGCGGGGGCGTGGAACAACTGGCAGGTGCGTAATACGCAGGCTCAGTTGCGGATTCGGTTGATGCGGGTGCGTTGATGGCCACAGGTCGCGATCGCTTCTACTTTCCGCCGCCCGAGGTGGTGGACTCGACGCCCGTGGACAAAGCCGCGACGATCGCCGACGGCATCAACTACTTCCCCCAGACGATCACCGACAGCTTGGTGCAGGGATACACCGGGAGCGCATCGACGGGGCACAACCCGAACGACATTTCGGTGACGATGGCAAACGTGGACAACCGGCTGACGAACTTGGAGGGAGGCGGTGTGCGGCAAAGTATTACGTCGTCGACGACGATTGATCTGACGGGTAAGGCCAAGGTGAAGGGTGTTCTGATTGGGTCGTCGTCTGCTGCGTCTGCGGGCGGTAATCAGGCGGGTGGTGCGCCGGGCACTCCTGGTGGGTATGTGGAGCTACCGGAGATTGACGTGGCGTGGCTTGCTACGCAGGTGCCTGACATCAGTGCCGTGCAGGTGGTGGTCGGTACATCGGGCGGGGAGACAAAGCTCGGTCAAAGGTCGGATGGGTCTTGGGTTTTCGAGACCCGGATGGGTTTTTCGGTCAAGGTTGACGGGTATTCTTTCGTTCCTTGCGATTCTGGTCCTGGATTGGGCGGTGCGGGCGGCGGCGGTCACGGTGGCGGAGACACGCCAGGTGCCCCTGGTGGTAGTTCCATGCTCGCTCTAGGCGGCGCGGGCGGCGCGCATGGAGGGAACGGACCAGGCCAGGCGGGGGGTAACGGTTCACAAGCCCCCATCGACGGACCTGCCAAGTCTGGCGGTGGTGGCGGTGGGGGCGGTGGTGGTGGTGGCTCCACCAGCTTCGGCGGCATTGGGCAATCGGGCGGCGCAGGTGGACATGGTGCATTCCCTGGTGGTGCGCCTGGCGGTGGCGGCGGACGTTCGAGCAACCCTGGAGGAGGCACAACCCCCGGCGCGGGCGGCAGCTCAGCTAACGGCTACGCGGAATTGGAGGCAGCATGAGCGAGCTAGTCATCAACAACGTGCAGGGGTGGGCACCGACGACTCGCCTGTACCGGGGTGTCATCGAGGATGACGACTACTGGCTGATCTCCGCGATCACTGTGTCGGGGGTTCGCAACGCCACCGTTGATGTGGTCGCTGCCGCCAACGACATCGACTCACACAGCGACACAGCACCCCCAGGGGTCGGGCATGTCGAAATCTATCGAGCCACCGTGACTGAGACGCCCGTGTGCGACTGGGTACAGACCGCGGGGCCTCCTGCGCCCGAAGCCGACGACTACGAACTCACCTATACCGACGACACTCACCTCATCGCCACACGCGATGGCATCGAGTATCGCGCCGAGCTACAGCAGGTCCGCATCGGCTACGCGATCACGGCCATCGACGCTGACGGCGATCCACTCAATGGGCTTACGCCGCAATGGGTTTTACCGCACGGTACCACCTTCGACGAAGCCCTCACCCACATCCAACAACACCAGGAGGCGTGATGCCGACAGTCGAATACATGACCGTCACGGGCCTGTGGTCCCACATCATCGACGACGGAATCGTCGACGGCGACCCTAACCCCGACGTCGTGCACCCCACCGGCAAGGTGATCTTCGCACCCAAACTCCCCGCCGGGTTCGTCGTCGGCGGCTCCCCCTCCGAAAACGTGACGATCGCCGAACTCCCCGCACTCATCGCAGGCGGAATCCTCACCGACCTCCAAGGCAACACCGGCGTCAAGCTTCCCAAGTCGATCGACGGCGCGCCGATCCGATGGGTCGCGAAACCCGATGTGCGATACGGCAAGCAGACACTCGCGTCCCGATCCGTCACGTTCGACCCACCGACCACCGGATCGACGCTGCACCTTAACGACCTGTTCGACGACATCGGCGACCTCTCCCCCCTCGTCACCAACCAGGTCAAGACGTACCGAGACGAAGCACGCACAGCGCGCGACGAAGCACAACAAATCCTCGACGACGTCGAAGCAGGCGTGGTGCCGGACTCGGCCATCGCGTCGAAGATCACCACCGCGGGAACCAACACCCGCGCGGCCGTCGACGCGCGCGTCGCCGCCGGCATCAACGGGATCGTCTACGACGGAGGGATCGACGAATGAGCGTGTTCGGTGCGGGCCTACGCCCATGGAAGCGTCAGACGGAGACGAAGCGGGCTGCGGACTCGTCGGTACCCGGTAAGGGTGAGCTCGTCGTGTCCGACACGGGCAAGGTGTATGCGGGTGATGGGGCGACGCAGGCGAAGAACTTATCGCCGATGCTCCGCAAGACCGACGCGGACGCGACTTATGCCACGGTCTGGCAGCCGTCCACGGTGTACGCGGCGGGCGCTCTGGCGATGCTTCCAGCCCCGATCAACGGTCCCGGTACGCGCACCACGGCGGGAACCTCGCGGTTAGCGTTCGACGCAACCGAGCAGGCGTTGTGGACTCCCACGGGTGGTGGACTCGCCAAGCCCACCGGCACCATGCAGACCAGCAAGCTCTTTGGCTCTGACTCCACCGACCCATCTAAGACGGTGCAGGTCGACATGGTGGAGATCACGAAGGCCGACATTGGTCTCGGATATGTCGACAATACCTCCGATGCCGACAAGCCCGTGTCGACGGCGCAGGCTGCGGCGATTGCGGCTAAGCGTGCCGGCGGGCCGAACCCCGTTGCTGGCCGGTACGTCGTGCCGTGTGGTCCGAATACGGCTTCCACCAATGGTGCTCTCGGGAACGGGACACTCCGTGTCGCTCCATTCCTGGTCGACAAACCCCTCTCGATTGACCGACTCGGCTTCGAGATTACGGTCGCAGGACAGTCGGGATCACACTTTCGGCCCGGTATCTACGCCGACAACGGCAACGGTCATCCTGGCGCACTCGTCCTCGACGGAGGGCAGGGTGCGGCTGATGCGGTAGCGGGTGTGACAGTGACTGCGACCGCGACACTGCCGCCTGGTCTGTACTGGATCGGTGGTGCCGTCCAGGACGCGGACACCACACAGCCGACGATGCGGGTCACCGGAGCCGGATGGATACCGCCAATCCTGCTCGACCTCGGCAAATCGGCCCCATCGAATGGCATCACCTACATAGGCCACTCGATGACCGGCGTGACCGGCGCACTGCCATCGACATTTTCAACCACCGTCACCGGGCAGATCACCATGCCCCGTATCTGGATGAGGACCGCCTGATGCCCGTAGCTGCCGCGCTCCCCGGTGGGCGCTACCTCCAAACACTCAACCCCTCCAACGGTGTCGATGACACCGCATGGCTGAACACCGCCCTCGCTCAGGGCGGCTACATTCGCGCACGCGCAGACGAAACCTACCGGCTCAGCAACCGGCTCATCCTGCCCAGTTCCACCGCGTTTGATTGCCGCCAGTGCCGATTCCAGGCCGTCGACACAGGTAGCGGGTTCGCCACCCAACTGCTCGTGAACAAAGCGGCCATCACGGTCATCGCCTCCGACGAGGACGCGAAATGCTACGCCGGGTCGAAGGTTATCGACTTCTATCCCGGTTCCAACGCGGCCACCAAGTTCACGGTCGGACAGACCGTGGTGATCGACGGGGGCGGTGGTACCGCTGATGCCGTAGTCCCGTTGGTCGCGACCGTGACCGCCGTGAACGCTGACGCCCGCAACGATGGAACCGCAGCCACCCCACCCAACACCATCACCGTGGACAAAGCCGCGAAAACCACCACGAACTACTGGGGCATCAAGGCGTACACCCGCGACAAGGACATTCGCGTCATCGGTGGCGACTGGTATCGCGGCGCTTTCGCTGGCGGCGGCATCGGGGGGCACTCCCTGATGTTTCGCCACGTCGACAACCTCGATGTGCAGATCGAGAAGTTCACCTCCACGAATAACACCGCCCACTACGGCATCTCGGTCGCGGACATCTCGAACTACCGACTCGCCATCGACAACGCACAGTCCGGACGCGACGGCATCCACATCATGGGACCGGCGTACTCGGGCGAAATCGTGCACGTGAAGGGATACACCGCAGACGATTCCGTGTCCTTGACCGCAGCAGACTATGCGGGTGCGCTCACCGACTCGTCCGGCGACATCATCGGCCTGACCATCGGCTCGATCAACACCCAGACCGTGCACTCGCAGCTCAAGATCATGCCCGGTGTGAACAACGTGATCGACGGCGTGAAGGTCACCGGGGTCATCCAGGGGTCGTCATCGCAATCATCCCCGGTATTCATCGGTGAGGACACCGGCAACAAGGGCACGATGGGCGGCACTATCGGCTCGGTCGATGTGGGTACCGTCCTCGCGACTCCGGCCGACACGTCGAAGCCGCAAATCCTGCTCGCCAACCCGAACGCCCGCTCTATCCGAGCCCGCACCAAGCTCGCCGCATCGGCGGGGTGCGTCTGCGCCACCGGCATAGGCGGCACGGGTAGTGCCGGGTCACCCACCCCGGCAACCATCCAACGGCTCATCCTCGACGTCGACGCGACCGGACCAGCAAGGCTGTTCAACGCCGGATCGTCCAACACCCAGATTTCGACACTGGTTCTCGATGGCCGCTACGACCAGGTATCGGGCGCGTCCGTGGCGTTGGCGCTGGGATCGAAGGTTGATCGTGTGGACGCCCGCCTCGATGCCGCACTTACCGCAGCTTTCGGCTCAGGATGGAAGCGGTTGGGTGGGCAGATCGGAGTCGACGTGTCACTACTGACACCCGCTGACGGCGACCTCGCCCTCAACACCAACGCCTCGCTCGGGTGTGGTGTCGGCCCGGTGGTGTGGAACGCTAGCGCCGGGAAGTGGAAACACCTCTACACCGCAGCGACGACCTAGACCCACCCATAATTCGAAGTCACGGCTCCCGCTCCTCATCGAGCACCACAGCGATCCGCTCGGTGAGGTCGGGAGCTTCGGCGCGCTGGCCGTGCACGACCTCGTCGCACTCCACCGCGAGCGCCATGAGCACGGGGTCGGGTGGTTGCCAGCTTTCGGGGTCGGCGGCGTTGCGCTCGGCCTGCCGACGTCGCATCACCGTACGAATGTCTCGCGCGGCAGCCGACAGGAGGTCACGGTCTGTCACGACGTCGAGGGTAGTGACCAGATACTAGAATCTGGTACGTGGCGGAGTTCGCGATCGGTGACCGGGTGAAAGTCGTGTCGTTCGACGCAAGCGTTCTCCGTCGACGTCACACCAATCCTGCGATACCGCGGACTCTGAAAGGATTTGCCGTGATGGACGATGCCGAACTCGAAGCGATCGCCGCGAAACGCGATCCGCACGACATACCGCGACTGATCGCAGAGATACGCCGCGTACGGGCGGCGTTCTCGGTGGCCCCAGGCGGCGGTGGTGTCGGCGGCAGTGGCGGATTCACCCACAGGGGCACATCTCCATCCGGTGGAGGTGGGGGCGGAAGTGGCCCCGGCTCTATGTGGTTGTGACTACGTGGAACGCTATGGTCGTGGTCCCGATGACGGCGACATAGCGCCCGTCGACCGAAGCGGGAATTGGCACCCGCCACCAGAACCACCCTTGATTCTTTCCCGCCTTCGTCACCTCCGGCACACCTAGCAGCACTACGGTGCGCGTTCCATCGGGGCCGAGAATCTCGAGGTCGATGAAGTCGGGTGCCGGTTCATCGGACGCTTGCGTGAGTATCACTATCGGGACCATCGGGTGAACGCCTGCGGGACGGTTAATCTCGTCGCCCACGCCGCCCCAGACGTGCATCTTCCCGTCGACTGCTGCCACCGCATCGGCAAAGAATGCGCCAGTCACTATCATCGGATCATCGACCCCTTTCCGGTCGGTCACGCCCCCGGCAGTTCGCACCTGCGCGGGGGCTTCGTAATGAGCATAGGCTGCTCGTTCAGTCTAGGTGCTCGAGTCTGCTCGGTGCCAGCGGTGAGCCGGTCGGGTGAGTCGTGCACATCTACAACGACGAGCGACTCGCCGATGCACGAACTCGAACACCTCGACTGACGCCAACCACAGCGCCCCATCTCTTCGGAGGTGGGGCGGTTTTCGTTGTGCCGCAGTCGATCTGCTCTATTTGCGTGGCGAACGTGTCCGATTCGGCGTAGAAATGAGAGCGGCCCCGGAGGTGCTGGTAACACCGCCCGAGGCCTGACCCGCTCACTTGAGATAGCAAGGAGGGGCTGCCGTGAAGGCTACCCAACTCTGCCCGAATCCGGGCGCCACCCCCGACATCGACCTCAAGATCGAAGTGTTCCTCCTCCGCTGGGAGAACACCCACACCCGCAACGCCTACCGCGCGGCGATCCACTCCTGGGCCGACTGGTGCGCCGAACGCGGCCTCGACCCGATCTACGGCATCCACCGCACCGACATCGAAGCATGGGTACTCGAGCTGAAAGACGCGCGAAACCTCAAGCCCACCACCATCAACCACCGTGTCTGCGTACTCCGTACGTGGTTTGAGCTCGCGATCGACGACGGACTGATAGACCGCAACCCGTGCAGGCTCGTCCGCAAGGTGCGGGTACCGCGCGACAACTCGCGCAAGTCGCTGTACCGCCACGAGCTACGCCAGCTCCTCATCGTGGCCCGCGATGAACGACCCGCCTACTACGCGCTCGTCACCCTCATGGCGTACTGCGGGCTACGCGTCTCCGAGGCCGTGGGCATCGACGTCGAGGACACCCGCGTCAACGAGCAGTCACACCGCTGCGTCCGCGTCACCCGCAAGGGCGGCGAGGTCGCTCTCATCCCGCTACCCCCGGTGGTGCAACGCGCCGTCGACGACGCCGCAGCCGACCGCACGACAGGGCCGTTGATCGTCGGAGTGATCAGCGGTAAGCGGATCTCCCGGCGCTGCGCCAACGAGGTCATCAAAAGGATGGCCCGCAAAGCCGGGATTGAGCCGGAGGTGTCGTCGCACTGGCTGCGCCACACCTTCACCATCACCGCGCTCGCGGGCGGTATCGACCCACAGGTCGTGCAAGAGTCACTCGGTCATGCCGAGCTATCGACGACGCTCAAGTGGTACGCCAGAGCACGCTTCAGCCTCGACGACCACGCCGCCTACGCCGTCGCCGGAACGGTCGGGTCGGTAGCGTAGGGGTTGCGTGACTACCATCCCAAATCGACGGTTTACCCGGAAACAGCGGTCAGGTGGCTGAGCCCGGCCGCGCGGAACTGATCCCGGACATCTTGCGACAATGCGCTCTCGTCGCCGATGACCAATCCCGGCAGTAATCCCGCGGATTCACCGGTCAGCGCCTGCGCCGAGTTCTGCTGCAGCGTTGTCCGCACGATGCCGGCTCCGCGCTGCAGCGGAGGAGGCCGCCCCAACATCGTCGGCGGTCCCGACGCCGCCAACCTCGCAACACTGAGATCACCCCCTCGAGGTGCGCGCATACTCACCAGGACACGCACGCGCTGACCCGGCAACAATCCGACCCATCCGGGCGCGCGAGCGACGACATCGGCGACGGCGGAGGGAACTCGACGCTCCCCGACGGCCAGCACCGTCACCCGAGTGGTCACCTGACCCCGTTGTGCGGGCCCGAAGTTCCGCGGGTCGTCGCGAATCGACATCGTGACCGTCGCCTTGCCCGACATGCCCGACATCGGATGCGCGTCGCGCGTCTCGAGCCGAAGCCACAGCGCGAGTGCACATGTCACCGCCATCCCCGCGCCGATCACCACGATGCCGACCATTCGCCAGGCCACTTTCCACCGCCGATACGCGAACAGAGCTGCAGCACAGATCATTCCGCCGATCACCAGCACAGCAGGCATCGACCACGACGGCCCGTGCAGCCCGAGCAGCGTGACCAACCACACCACGAGCGCGGGTGTGACAAGCCGTAGATCCACCGGGGTGTCAACCTGCGGTCACGAGGTCGCGAAGCTTGGCGAGCCGTGCGGGTCCGATTCCGTCAACTTCGCCGAGTTGGTCGACGGACGTGAACTTTCCGTGCTGCGATCGCCAGTCGATGATGGCCTTCGCCGTGACAGGGCCGACCCCCGGGAGAGCGTCGAGCTGCTCGGCGCTCGCAGTGTTCAGATCGACCTTTCCGCCCGTGCTGCTCGCCGACCCCGAACCCGTTGTGCCAGTGCCCGACTCGGGCGCATCACCGGCCGTCGGTGGCGACGACGGGCCCGCCCTCCCTACACCTGCGGCGACCACCGCGCTGCGCAGTGAGGCGTTGCCGTCCTTGCTCGCGTAGCCGACAAGCACCTGGTCGCCGTCTCCCAACACCTGAGCGAGATTCAATGACGTCGTGTCGGCTCCCTCGCGGGCACCGCCAGCGCTCGACAGCGCGTCGGCCACCCGCGACCGCGGCGCCAATCTCACCAACCCGGGCTTCCGCACCAGTCCGACGACGCTCACCACGATCTGGGCTGGTGCAGCTGAGGGCGCGGCGTCAGACGGCACTGCGGCAGAAGACGCTGCAGCGTGGGACGGAATCGACGTCGACGGACCCGCCGATGAGGGGAAGGCAACAGTCGGCACGACGTCGTCGTTGCGGAGCAGTCCGAATCCCGCTATCACACAGGCGATTACACCCACACTGATCAGCGCGATGGCACCGGCGGGAGCCACCGCGAATCGGCGTCGGGGACGATACCCATCGTCATCCGAATCGTCATCTGCATCCGGGTCGAGGCCGAAATCATCTAGACGATCGTCGTCGAATCCGTTGGCATGTAGTCTTTCTCGACTATCGAGAGAACGCCTACGTCCCACCTCGGGAGCCAGCCAACCCGGCGTCGTGTCGATCTCCCAGGAATCAGGCGACACATCGTCGTTTGCAGCCGACGAGTTCGCGTCGGGTTCGGGCACCCGGGTGGCTCCGACAGGCGTGCGGGCGGTCGCCGACAACCGGTCCAGCGGGGAGCGCCCGACCGCGGTGGACCCGGTGCGCTGTCCGCGCTCGACAACACCTCGCGCGGCGAATCCACGTGCCGTCCGGATTGGTTTGTCGCTCATAGCCTCTGACGCTACGGCGGGCACACCACGCCTTGGGGTCGGCGGCCACGCACCGACGCAGCGCTGTGGACGACGGTCAGGTTGTGGACAACCCCTCGGCCACCGACGGGCCCCTGGTGATGGGGTCGAGTTGGGTACCGATCACGACGCCGACCGCTCCGGGGCCGACGTGACAGCCGAGCACGGGACCGAGATCGACCGTGATGCTCGACGTCACGCTCCGCAGGCTCTCCCGCAGTCGGACGACGAGATCGGCTGCGGCAGCAGGAGCTTGGCAATGTTGCACGCCAAGGGTCACCGCGCGGCCGTCGGCGTAATCGACTGCTGCGTCTGCCATCTTGTCCAGCGCCTTGGAGAAGGTGCGCGTGCGTTCCCGAAGCGTCAGCGTCCCGTCGACGACGTGCAGGATCGGTTTGATCGACAACGCGGAACCGAGCATCTTGCTCGCGGCGCTGATTCGGCCGCTGTTGCGAAGGTTGTCGAGGTTCTGCACACAGAGCAGTGATTCGACGGTCGCCGCCTGGCGGATGGCGGCTTCGTACGCACGGTCCCGGTCGGCACCGTCCCGGGCGGCCTGCGCCGCGGCGATGGCCACGAACCCGACTGCCAGTCCAACTGACCGCGAGTCGACGACCCGCACCTGCCCCGAGTAGTCCTCTGCGGCGAGGCGCCCTGCGCTCCACGTGCCGGACAGTTTTCGCGACATGTGGACCGCGACGACGCCGTCGCCCTTACTGCGCTCGATGGCTTCGCCATACGCCCGCACCAGATCGTGCGGAGTCGCCCCGGCGGTGGTGACTCCCGGCGTCGACACGATATCGGCGGGGACGTTGTCGTCGTCTTCGAGATAGTCGACGCCGTCGAGCGTCAGATGCAACGGAACCTGGATGATGTCGTAGCTGTCAGCAACGGCAGCGGGCAACCGCGCGGAGGAATCTGTGACGACGACAACAGGCACCCGTCTACGTTAGCCGGTTCGCCGTGCGGCTCGGACATCCGGATCGTCGAGCACGCGCAGAATCGGCTCCGCCACCACATCGGCGACCGCCCGGTGGCACGCGAAGCCCCAGTGGATGCCGTCGGGGTTCATCACAGCATCTGAGTTCATCGCAGCGTCTGGGTTAGTCGCGGCGTCTGGGTTCACGGCATCTGGATCGTCGTATGCGTCGCGTGTCGGTGGATAGAAGTCGGCATAAGAGACGCCGTGCCGGTCGCACCACGCGCGCATCGCCGCGGTCGTCGGTATCCGCCCGGTGTGGACGTAGCCGTAGTAGGGGCTCCGATGCGTCGACGGCAGACACACGACCATCGGCAGGTCGGGGCGCAACTGGGTCAGCGCCTCGTGGATCTTGTCGAGGTAGTCGACGGTCACCGTCGGCGGCAGGGCCACCGGCCACCCGATCTTCGACGCACGCGGCTGGACCCACTGATACGCCGACCGGACGATCTGGCGCAGTCGGCCCGGCCGCACGTATCTGATCTGCTCGCGCAACGCGGTCGGAAGCGGCGACGGCAACGAATCCATTCCGCCGAACGCGAGGATCACCGCGCGTGCGTGCGGTACCGCGGCCCAGATGTTCGGGTCCTGGGTCATCGCCCACCAGACGTCCCGGCTGGTCCAGCCGATCCGTCCGAAGAGCCGCACCGGCAGACCACACCGCGCGCCGACGATGTTCGGCCAGATTCGAGCGTCGTCTGCGGGCAGCCCACCCTGCGGCCCGAAGTAGGCGAGCGAGTCGGAGAGGATGAGTAGGCAGTCGTCGGGCGTACCCGCCGCAACCGAGTCGGTCACTGCACCCCTGCGTCGGCAACCTCGGCCGAGGCGTTCCACACGTCCAGCCGCCACCGCGGCTTCTCACCGGGGAGTCCGTGGCCCGACAGTTGGACCCAGCTCGTGTTGGCCAGTCCGCCGAACACCGGCCAGTTGGCGACCGGAAGGTCGAGCAGTGCGGCGGTCATCGCGGCGATCACACCTCCGTGCGCGACGAGCACGACGGGCGACTCCGGGCTCGCGCCGCTCCCCCAGTCGTCCACACTCGCGAGCAGTTCATCGACGACCGGTAGGGCGCGGGCAGCGACGTCGACGCGGCTCTCCCCGCCCGGCGGGCGCCACGTGGCGTCGTCGCGCCACAGCGCGCGCGCACCGGGCATGATGTCGTCGACCTCGTAGTGCGTCATGCCCTGCCACTCACCGAGATGTGTTTCGCGGAGCCGTTGATCGGTCTCGACAGGCAGGCCGGTCAGCACGGCGAGCGCTTCCGCGGTGTCGCGAGCACGCCGCAGATCCGACGACCTGATGAGCATCGGATTGCGTTCGGCGAGTGCGGCGGCGGCCGACTTCGCTTGTCGCACACCGAGATCGGAGAGGTCGGTGTCGAGTTGTCCCTGCATCCGACTCGTCGCGTTGTACTCGGTCTGCCCGTGCCGCAACAGAATCAGCCTGCGGACCACCGGGGTGAGTCGTTCGACGGAGGTGTCGTGGTCGTCGGGCGCTCCACTCACGCCTGCGGCTCCAGGTCGATGACCGGGCAGTCCTGCCACAGACGGTCGAGCGCGTAGTAGGCGCGCTCGTCGGCATGCTGGACGTGCACCACGATGTCGACGTAGTCCAGCAGCGCCCAGCGACCCTCACGTGTGCCTTCGCGTCGGACGGGCTTGTAACCCGCCTCGCGCATCTTGTCTTCGATCTCGTCGGTGACCGCGTTGACCTGACGCTCGTTGTCGGCCGACGCGATCACGAACAGGTCGGTGATCACGAGTTGTTCGGACACGTCGATCACCGTGACATCGGTGGCGACCTTGTCCTGCGCGGCAGCGACTGCCACCTTCGCCATGTCCAGTGACTCGGCTGCTGCTGTCACGTTCGTCCTTTCGAGCGTTGCGTTTCCGCACGGTGTGTTGAGGTGTCGGAGGTTGTCGGTTCATCGTCGGCGTCGCTCGCCAGTGGCGCCGAGACACCCGGCGAGTTCACCCGCGGCCTGCGGTAGAGCCTGCGTTTGGCGATGTACTGGACGACGCCGTCTGGCACCAGGTACCAGACCGGTCGTCCCGTCGCAGCGCGTGCCCGACAGTCCGTCGAGGAGATCGCCAGTGCGGGAATCTCCATCAGATGAAGCGTATCGGCTGGCAGATGTCGCAGATGCGTGGCCAGATGGCTGGCGTTCAACTCGTATCCCGGTCGGCTCACCCCGACGAAGTTCGCCAGTTCGAACAGTTCCTCCCAGTCCTGCCACGACAGGATCGACTCCAACGCATCGGCGCCGGTGATGAAGTAGAGCGCAGCGTCGGGAAGGGTTTTGCGCAGATCCCGCAGCGTGTCGACCGTGTAGGTGAATCCCTCTCGGTCGATGTCGACGCGACTCACGCTGAACTGAGGATTCGACGCCGTCGCGATGACCGTCATCAGGTAGCGGTCCTCGGGGGGACTGACCTGCTTCGTCCGGTCGGGAACCTCCCCGCCGTCTTCGGTCAGCTTCTGCCATGGCCGTCCGGTCGGGACGAAGATCACCTCGTCGAGCGAGAACCGGTTGGCGACCTCACTGGCTGCCACGAGGTGCCCGTTGTGGATGGGATCGAACGTTCCGCCCATCACACCGATCCGGCGTACACGCGGACGGTCATGTGCCATGAGGGGTCAGTTTACGCGAGCGATCACACCGGCAGGAGGTCGGCGATGACCGCGGACAGCTGCGTGGCGTTGCGACACTCGAACATATCGATGATCTCCGCGTAGTCGTCGGCCGCGGAATCGCCGGTACCCCAGTCGCCATGCGCCTCCGGGTTGAGCCAATACGCGTGACGCGCACGCTCCACCAACTCGCGCAGCGAGTCCTCGGAGGCGTCATGGTAGTTGTTGCGGGCGTCGCCCAGGATCAGGAGCGCTCCGCGATGTGTCAGCGTGTCGCCGTAGGCGTCGACGAACCCGCGCAGCATGTGCCCGTAGTCGGAATGACCGTCACGCGTGATGAGCCGGGCCTGCGTCAACATGCGATGCGTCGCCTCACCGATGTCGGTGCCGCCGAACCCCTCGTCGTCGGTGAAATACTCGGTGACGTCGTCGACAGTGTCGACGAATGCGAAGATCCGAACCTTCGCGAACTGCTGTCGCAGCGCGTAGACGAGTTGCAGCGTGAACTGCGAGAACCCGGACACCGAACCCGATACGTCGCAGATGATCACCAGTTCGGGGCGGCCGGGGCGGGGCTTGCGGTTCTTGAGTTCGATCGGCACCCCGCCCGTCGACATCGACGCACGCAGCGTCGCACGGACGTCGACAGCACCCCGGTGGGCGCGGCGTCGTCGAATCTCCAAGCGGGAGGCCAACAGACGCGCGAGCGGTGCGACGGTCCGTCGGATCTCGGTGAGGTCCTTCTTGCCTGCCGCGAGAAAGTTGATGTTCTCGGGCAGTGTCGGCACCGCGTAGTCGCTGACCTTCTCGCGTCCGTTGCGGTCGGCCATCCGACGCTGCGTCTCCACCTCGATCGCGGTGCGTAGTCGGTTGGCCCGTTCGCGGGCGGCCCTGCGGAACGTCGGATCGTCGCCGACGCTCAGGTCGTCACCCGATCCGCCCGCCATCGCGGCGGCTATCCGTGCGATCAGCGTCTGGGGATCGATACTCGAGAGTGCCTGATACGCCGAGTACGCCTCCCCGCGGCTCGACTGGTAGCGGCCCATCTCGTCGACCACCTGCGCGACCGCGGCAGACAGACGTCCGTCTGCGTCGGCCGACTCGTCGGCGAGCAACTCTGCGAGCATTTCGCGCACGGCAGCGACGTCGACCTCGCCGGAGGTGTCGCGCGGCAGTTCTTCCTCTGCGCTGCGTGCACCGATCGCGACCGGAAACCAGAGGTCGAAGATGCGGTCGAAGGCCGGCCGGTGCATGTGATCGTCGACGAGCGTCGCCGCGAGTCCCTCGCGCAGGCTGCTGCGATCGAGCAGGTCGAGCACCTCCATCGCCCGCGCGGCGTCGATCAGCGCCGACGGACCGACCGCGATCCCCCGTCGCCGCAACGCGTCGACGAAGTCGGTGAGATGAGCGACGAGCGGCACTGCTGTCGCGATGTCGCCCGTGGCGGGTTCGGCCCCGGACATCAGCCCAACTTGAGTTCTTTGACAGCGGTCTTCAGGTCGGGGCGATGCTTGAGCACGACGCCGAGCGTGCGTGCGATCAGGCCTTCGTCGAGTCGACCACCCTTCGAGCGTTCCTCGCCCGCGCCCAATGCGAGCAGGGTGTTGGCCCAGTCGATGGTCTCGGCGACCGACGGCTTCTTGCGAATGTCGAGGGTGCGCAGCACGCCGACGATGCGGACCAGTTCGGATGCCAGCGCGTCGGGCAGGTTCGGGACCCGCGACTCGAGAATCTCTTTTTCGCGCGCAGCGTCGGGGAAGTCGATGAAGAGGTAGAGGCAGCGACGTTTCAGCGCCTCCGACAATTCTCGTGTCGCGTTCGACGTCAGGATCACGATCGGCCGACGCGACGCGACGACAGTCCCCATCTCCGGGATGGTCACCGCGAAGTCGCTGAGCACCTCGAGCAGCAGCCCCTCGACGTCGACGTCGGCCTTGTCGACCTCGTCGATCAGGAGCACGGTGGGATCGGTGCGCGAGATCGCTGTCAGCAGAGGTCGCGGCAGCAGGAACTCCTCGGAGAAGATGTCGGTCTTCGCCTCGGCCCAGTCGCGCGTACCGGTCGCCTGGATGTGCAGGATCTGCTTGGCGTGGTTCCACTCGTAGAGTGCGCGCGCCTCGTCGATTCCCTCGTAGCACTGCAGACGCACGAGCTCTGCGTCGGTGGCCGCGGCGATGGCACGCGCCAACTCCGTCTTACCCACTCCCGCAGGGCCTTCGACGAGCAGCGGCTTACCGAGCCGGTCGGCGAGGAAGGTCGACGTCGCCGTCGCGTCGTCGGCCAGATAGCCGGTGGAGCGCAGCCGGTCGACGACGTCGGGCACGGCTGTGAACGAGGGGACGATGGGTGCCGCGTCTTGCGTCGCAGGGCCGTTCGTCGTTGCGCTGTCGGTCATCACGCGGGCCGGATCTGGCCGTCGCCCCACACGATCCACTTGGTGGAGGTGAGTTCCGGCAGTCCCATCGGTCCGCGGGCATGTAGCTTCTGCGTGGAGATTCCGATCTCCGCACCGAAGCCGAACTGCTCGCCATCGGTGAAGGCGGTCGACGCATTGACCATCACGGCTGCGGCGTCGACCCGGTTCGTGAACTCCTCGGCCGCGGCGAGGTCGGTGGTCACGATGGCCTCGGTGTGCCCGGTTCCATAGGTGTCGATGTGTGCGACAGCGGCGTCGAGTCCGTCGACCACCTTCATCGCGATGTCCATCGACAGGTACTCATCGGCCCAGTCGGACTCGCCGGCCGGCTCCATCCCCGGCTCATCACCGTGGATCACGACACCCTGCGACTGCAGCGCCTGGCTGATCTTGGGCAGCGCGTCGGCGGCGATCGCTTTGTCGACAAGCACCGTCTCTGCCGCGTTGCACACGCTCGGTCGCCGCGTCTTGGCATTGAGGATGATGCGGGTCGCGACACCGACGTCGGCGAGCGCATGCACGTAGACGTGGCAGTTTCCGGTTCCGGTCTCGATCGTCGGGACCGTGGCATTCGCGACGACCGCGTTGATCAGGCCCGCACCCCCGCGCGGAATGACGACGTCAACGAGTCCGCGCGCTCGGATCAATGCGGTGACACTCGAACGGTCGTCACTCGGCAGCAGCGACACGACATCGGACGGGATGCCCGCGCCCGCGACAACATCGCGAAGAATGCGAACAAGCTCCGCGTTCGACGACGCCGCCGACGACGAACCGCGAAGCAGCACAGCGTTTCCGGACTTGAACGCGATACCGAAGGCGTCGACCGTCACGTTCGGCCGCGCCTCGTAGACGATGCCGACCACACCGAGCGGCACGCGAACCTGCCGCAGGCGCAGCCCGTTGGGAAGCGTCTTGCCCGCGACGATCTCGCCGATCGGATCGGGGAGGATCGCGACCTGACGCAGTCCATCGGCGATGCCCGCGACGCGCTCCGGGGTCAGGCGCAGACGGTCGATGAGGTTCGCCTCGGTTCCGGCCTCCTCGGCGCGCGCAACGTCGTCGGCGTTGGCGGCCAGGATGGTCTCGGTGTTCGCATCGACGGCGTCGGCAGCGGCGAGCAGCGCAGCATTCTTGGCAGTCGTGGTGAGCGCTGCCAGCGCCCGAGAAGCGGTACGGGCCGCGCGGGCCTGCGCGTGCACGACCTCTTCGACGTCGGGCCCTGTCGCGGCCTGTCTTCCGGTCACGGTGGGTGCGCTCATCAATTCCTCGATTTCGAGTTCACGGCAGACGATTGCGTCCTGCGCGGCACTGCCGGCGGACAACATGTCCAGGGTACGTCCAGCACCACCCCGCCCCAAGATCGCCCACCCGAGAACGCCACCGCGGGCCCGGACGTCGAGATGCCGCATGTCAGCAACGGTTGAGTATTCCGGCGAGCACGCTGCGCGACGCAGCATCGACCGCCACGCCGTAGGCGCGGCTCACCACAACGAACTCGATCGCGTACTGACAGTGGAAACCGCGATTGGGCGGCAGCCAGCGGGCGGGTTCACTGTCGCTCTTCTCCTGGTTCGACGCCGCGTCCACGGCGACGAGGTTGGCCGGGTCGTTGGCCAGGTCGACGCGACGCCGCGTCGACCACCCGAACGCACCCATGTCCCACGCGAAGGCCAGGGGCACGATGTGGTCGATCTGAACCGCAGTCGCATTGCGATCACGCCGAAACACGACCATCTTGCCGGTATACGGGCTGCGCAGTTCGCCCGCGAGGACAGCGCGCGGACACGAGGTCACCGGGCCGATTCGCACATCACCGAGGTCGCGGGTCAGCACGTCGTTTCGGGTATCGCAGCCGTTTCCGCCTCCCGTCACGCTCGCGTCGTCGGTCCACGACGCCCCGAACGCGGACCGTTCGTAGTCCTCGCGACCGGTACGCGCCGCGACGACGGGCACTCCTGCGAGTTGGCGCAATGCCAGCTGCGCACCGGCGTGCCACTGCCCCGCTCGGGTGCGCGGTACGTCGCGGTACACACCCACGGCCACGACGACCGCCGTGAGCACGAACGCGATCGTGACCGCCCACCTGCGGGCGGGCCACTGCGCGTCGCGCCGGGCGTGCCGATAGCGCATCCGCAGCCGGTAGAGCGGCACCGCGATGACGGGATTCACGCCATCTTCGACGCTGCGCGGCGGCACGCGGTTCCCCTATCTGGCAGCCGCGTCTGCGGGTTCGGGCGGCGTGTGGCGCGCGGGTTCGAGGACGCGGGCGGCTCGGGTCAGGATTTGTCGAGGTAGCGCACCTTGTTGGGTACGAGAATGGCGTCGACGAGGTCGGCGAGTGGCCGGTGGTCGGCCAGCGGAAGGTCGGTTGCCACCACGGATTCGGCCAGCTCGCGAGCGTCGGCGATCACGTCGACGTCGTCGAGTAGCGAGAGGTGACGCAGCGACGACACCCCACCCGACTGCAGTGAGCCGAGCAGATCACCCTCGCGGCGCTGCAGTAGGTCGACGCGCGCGAGTTCGAATCCGTCGGTCGACGCCTCGACGGCACGCAGCCGCTCCATCGCCTGCGACACCGGCTTCGTCGACGTCATCAGCAAACACAGGCCGGGATGGCCGCCGCGGCCGACACGTCCGCGGAGTTGGTGGAGCTGGCTGACGCCGAATCTCTCTGCGTCGACGATGATCATCATCGACGCATTGGGAACGTCCACACCGACCTCGATCACGGTGGTGGCCACGATCGCGTCGATCTCTCCGCGCCCGAACGCGTCCATGACCTCGTTCTTCTCGTCGGCGGGTAGCCGCCCGTGCAGGACTGCGAGCCGATGGTGGCCGAGCGGTCCGACGAGCAGCTCGTCGTAAAGATCGAGCACGGAGATGGTCTGTTGCTGCGCGTCGGCTTCTTCGCCCGCCGTGCGCTTGCCAGCGCCGCGCCTCGGGGTCGCCGGCTCGATGTCGCCGATGCGCGAGCAGACGATGTACACCTGCCGCCCGGCCTCGATCTCCTCCGCGGCGCGCCCCCACATGCGTTCGATCCATTGGGGTTTCGTCGTCGGCACCACGGTCGTGGTGATCGGCTGACGCCCTTGCGGAAGTTCGGTGAGCACCGACGTGTCGAGGTCGCCGAACGCCGTCATCGCCACCGTCCGCGGGATCGGCGTCGCCGTCATCACCAAGAAGTGGGGCATGAGATGGTCGCGACCACGGCCCCGCAACACATCTCGTTGTTCGACGCCGAAGCGGTGCTGTTCGTCGACGACGACCATGCCGAGATCGAAGAACTCGACCTTCTCCTCGAGCAGCGCGTGGGTTCCCACGACGATGCCCGCCTTGCCGGTCACCACGTCGAGCAGCGTCTGACGTTTGCCCTTGGTCTTCATCGAGCCGGTCAGCAACACCACACTCGTCGCGCCGTCGGCGGCGCCGAGTTCACCGGCAGTCCCCAGATCGCCGAGCATCGACGTGATGGTCCGAAGATGCTGCGCGGCGAGAACTTCCGTCGGCGCGAGGATCGCGCACTGATGGCCGTTGTCGACAACGCGCAGCATGGCGAGCAACGACACGAGGGTCTTGCCGGAACCGACCTCACCCTGCAGCAGCCTGCTCATCGGCGTCGGGTGGCGCAGGTCGTCTGCGATCTCGGCGATCACCAATTGCTGCCCATCGGTGAGAGTGAACGGAAGTCGTTGCAGGAGGCGGTCTTCCAGGCCGCCGGGAACGTGCGGGCACGCGGGTGCGGATTCGGCACGGCCCGCGAGGCGACGCTGCGCGAGGACTGTCTGGATCGCGAGCGCCTCGTCGAATTTCAGTCGATCGTTCGCGGCGGTGACGTGTGCATCGGAGTCGGGGACATGAATGGTGCGGATCGCCTCGTCAAGCGACATCAAACCTCGGCGTTCGCGTTCGTCGTCGGACAGCGGGTCGACGAACGACTCGACGTCGTCGAGAACCTGACGAATCGACGCCCAGATGTCCCATGTCTGGATCTCGCGGTTCGCGGGATACAGCGGCACGATCGCTCGATCGAACGCGGCGGCGATGTCGGCCGAGTGCGCTCCCGGGCGCCGCTGTTCGCCGGTGATCTCGGCCTCGGCCGCGTACATCTCGGCGAGCATCGCCGACCCGACGACACGATCGACCTCGACGTCGCCGTCCGGCAGGACCATCCATTCGGGGTGTGAGAGTTGCGGCTGCTCGCGGAAGAACTTCACGGTGCCCGCCACCATGAGCCGCGTGCCGGGTTTGAGTGCGTTCTTGATGAAGCGCGGGTTGAAGAAGCTGACCTCGTAGGAGCGGTTGCCGTCGTCGACGGTCACCTTCAGGAACTGCCCGTGACGCTTCTTCATGCGGATCAGGTCGGCACGGGTGATGCGTCCGACAACCGTGACCCACTCCCCCTCGGTGAGGTCCTGCTCCTCCGAGGGTTGGCCATGCGTGAGATAACGACGCGGTGCGTAACGCAGCAGCTCTCCGACGGTCGCGATCCCCAACGACGCGAGACTCGCCGCCCGTTCAGCGTTGAAGACATCGGACAGAGAGTCGGATGCACGGACCACTACTCGATACCCACTTGCATCAGATCGTCGGTCTGCCCGGTCTCGTACACGACCATTTCGACGCCTGGATAGGCCCGTCGGATCTGCGCTTCGAGCGCCGCCAACGCGGCGCGGTCGACGCTCGAACCCGCAAGGACGGTGACCATCTCGCCGCCGGTCGCCAACATGAGGTCGACCAACGACACGACAGCGGCCGTCTGCTCCGGCGCGATGACAAGGACATCAGAGCCGATGAGGCCCAACACATCTCCGACGTCGCACGTACCGGCGAGGGTGATCATGCGCTCGTCGGCGAGCAGCAGCGAACCCCAGCGTGCACCCGCTGCGGCTTCGGCCATCGCGTAGGCGTCGGCATCCGGCGACTCGGAGGGGTCGTGGACCGCGAGGGCCGCAAGGCACTGGGCCATCGATGAGGTCGGCAACGAGATCACCGACCGCTGTGCAGACCGGACCTCCGCTGCAACGCTCACCAGATCCTGCGAGGTCAGCGATCCGTTCGCCATGACCACCACGTGCGCCGAATCGGTGGCGCGAATGGCCGCGGCGAGCGCCTCCGGGGTCACCCCGTCGTCGGCGCGGACCACGGCCGCTCCGGCCTCGGCGAAGAGTTCCGCGGCCCCGTCCCCGCGCACGACAGCGACGACGGCGCGCCGGTGACGAGGCGGCGGCTCCATCGAATTGGCTTGCGCGCGAATCGAATCGAGCGCAAAGCAGGAGATCCGGATGTCGGAGACGTTCCCGTGCGCTATCGCTGCCTCGACCGCGGCCCCCGGCTCGTCGGTGTGGACGTGCACCGAGAACCGTTCACCCGACGGCGAACTGTCTCCGACGATCACCACGGCGTCGCCGAGTTCGCCGAGTTCGGATCGCAGCGTCGCGATGCTCTCGCCCGCAGCCCCGGTGAGCAGATACATCACCTCGAAGTCCATGTCGCCCGGGCCATCACACGTCTGGTCGACGGGATGACCGGGCTGTCCTCCCCCGGTGAGGGTTCCGCGGTACCGACGACGCCGCTGCGTGACACCGGTGAGCACCCCGACCATCGCGTCGAGCATGGCGAGAAAACCCCGACCGCCCGCGTCGACGACGCCCGCCGACGCCAGTTCGGGGAGCTGTTCGGGCGTTCGTTCCAGACCATCGGCCACGTCGTCGGCGATCGTGCGGGCCTGGTCGGCGGCGGTCTCACCGGCGTGACGCGCTGCAGACTCCGCGGCGATGGTCAGCAGCGTCAGGACGGTGCCCTCCCTGGGGTCGCTGACCGCGCGCTGTGCTGCCAACGATCCAAGCCTCAGCCCTGATACCGCCAGCTGCGAAAAGGTCAACTGTCCGTCCGGTGCGCCGATCTCCACGGCGTCGGCGAGGCCGACCAGGATCTGCGACATGATGACGCCGGAATTGCCGCGCGCGTTGGCCACGGCACCTTCTGCCATGGCCCGCGTCACGGCGACCACGTCGGCGTCGGCGGGAAGCCCGGTGGCGGCGTCGGCAGCAGACCTCATGGTGAACAGCATGTTGCTGCCGGTGTCCGAATCAGGGATCGGGAAGACATTGAGGTCGTTGATCTCACCGCGCAGGTCTTCGAGCCGGGCAACACACTCCTGGGCCCAGTCACGCAGGACCTGTGGATTCATCACGCGAACGAGTCCACCGTCGGTCGACATGGGGGTCCTCCTTCACCGCGGGGGCTCACGCCGTGTCTCCACGTCATCGAATCCACGTCATCGAAAAAGTGCGCACCAACAAAGTGCCACGACACGTGCTGCCCAGGATGTGTGAGAGATTACTCGGAGTCGCCGACACGGTCGCCGTCGACGGGTCCGGCGCATTCGCCGCCTACCCGACGCCGACGCCGCGGCAGATCACGCTCGGCCCGGATTTGGTGGTGACGCACCCGGACGGTTACCCTTGCAGGGTTGCCTTGCCGCCGCCGTGGATGACGTTGCGTTTCCGCGAGCAGCGAGCTGGCGTAACCGCAAGATCATTCCATCTATCAAGGGAGTTCGACAATGGCTGCCGTCTGTGACGTCTGCGGCAAGGGTCCGGGCTTCGGCAAGTCCGTTTCGCACTCGCACCGCCGTACCAACCGCCGCTGGAATCCCAATATCCAGTCTGTGCGTGTCGAGGTGGCCCCGGGCAACCGCAAGCGTAAGAACGTCTGCACCTCCTGCCTGAAGGCCGGCAAGACCACCCTCGCCTGATCGCGAGAACTGACAACCCGATCCCGACCGAGCGAACGCTCGGCCCCGGGGTCGGGTTGTCTGCATCTGCGGGTTAGGGTGTCGTCCATGACCTTGACCACAACGTCCCCGGCAGACTCGGCTGTGACACAGGACGGCGACGTCCTCGTCCTACGCATCTCCGATGCGAGCAAGGGCGGCGCACTCGACGACGCCTCACTGAAATCGGCAACCACCGCCCTGCGCGAGATCGCACGCGGCGAACGCGAAGTCGGCGCGGTCCTGCTGCTCGGCGCCGGCCGAAATTTCTGCGCGGGCGGCAATGTGCGCGATTTCGCCTCTGCCGAGCACCGCCCCACCTTCATCCGTGCCCTCGCCGACACCTTCCATGACTTCGTCACCGCCCTGCTCGACGCCGATCGTCCGGTCGTCGCGGGTGTGCGCGGATGGGCCGCAGGGGCCGGGCTGAGCATCGTGCTGCACGCAGACATCGCGATCGGAGGGCCGTCGACCAACCTGCGTCCCGCCTACACCGGAATCGGCTTGTCGCCGGACGGCGGTATGACGTGGACCCTCCCGCGCACCGTCGGAGCGGCCCGCGCCCGCGACATCATCCTCACCGACAGAGTCATCACCGCTGACGAGGGACTCGCGTGGGGCATCCTCTCGCGCCTCGTCGACGACGCCGAGATCGACGACACCGCCGCCGAGATCGCCCGCACACTCGCCGCAGGCCCACGCGCCGGACTGGCCGCGACACGCGCCCTCCTGAGCGCGTCGGCCACCGCGACACTCCGCGATCAGCTAGCCGCCGAGGCTCACGCGATCTCGACCAACAGCGGCTCCGCGGAGGGTGTCGAGGGCGTCGACGCGTTCGTGGGCAAGCGGACCCCCGACTTCGCAGCGGCACGCGAGCGGTGACGACGTTCGACGCTTCGTTCATCGACAACCTCGACACGTTGTTCGCGTGGCGTCGTGACGTCCGACATTTCCGGGCCGATCCACTCGAGCCAGACTTGCTCGACGAGTTGCTGGCACGAGCCGAGCTCGCGCCGTCGGTCGGCAACAGCCAACCGTGGCGATGGGTGCGCGTCGACTCGGCGCAGGCCCGCGTTCGCATCCGCCGCAACTTCGTCGCATGCAACGCCGAGGCCCTCGACGGGTACGCGGGCGAACGCAAGCGTGCGTACGCGGCGCTGAAGCTCTCCGGACTCGACGACGCTCCGATCCAGCTCGCTGTCTTCACCGACCATGCGGGCACGCAGGGGCACGGCCTCGGTAAGCGGACGATGCCGGAGACACTTGACTACTCGACGGTCACTGCCGTCGCGACCCTGTGGCTGGCAGCACGGGCGCGCGGCGTCGGAGTCGGCTGGATATCCATCCTCGACGCCCCCACCGCGGCAACCGATCTCGGTGTGCCCGACACGTGGCGACTCACCGCATACCTGTGCCTGGGTTATCCCACCGAGGCCGACGACGTCCCCGAACTCGAGAGAGTGGGCTGGCAGGAACGCACCGACGCCGAAGCCCGACGCTTCGTCCGCTGACAGGAAGGGGGCTTCAGCAGAGCAGGGGCTTCAGGAGGGTAGGCGCCAGTCGACCGGTTCGCCGCCGAGATCTTCGAGTTCGGTATTGGCCCGACTGAACGGACGCGAGCCGAAGAACCCCTTGCTCGCCGACAACGGTGAGGGGTGCGGCGACACGATCACCGGTACGTCGGGCATCCATTGCTGAAGGCCTGCGGCATCGCGTCCCCACAGGATTGCCACGAGCGGCTCGTCGCGTGACACGAGCGCTTTGATCGCGCACTCGGTCACCGCCTCCCACCCCTTGTTGCGGTGCGACGCGGGCTCGCCGGGAGCGACGGTCAACACTCTGTTGAGCAGCAGCACACCCGATTTCGCCCACGGTGTCAGGTCGCCGTTGGCCGGCTTGGGATAACCGAGATCGGCGCAGTACTCGGTGTAGATGTTGGCCAACGAGCGCGGAATGGGCGAAACATCCTCTGCGACAGAAAAACTCAGCCCGACCGCATGGCCGGGCGTCGGGTACGGATCCTGTCCGACGATGAGCACGCGGACGTCGTCGAAAGGTTGTGTGAATGCGCGCAACACATTTCGTCCGGCTGGGAGGTAGCGGCGACCAGCGGCATTCTCGTCACGCAGGAACTGCCCCATCTGCGCGATGTTCTCCTCGACCGGCGCGAGTGCCTGCGCCCAACCGGGATCGATGAGTTCGCTCAACGGTTGTGGGGTCATGATCAGTCGAGTCTCCTGAGCTTCGATCGGTAGTACAGCGAATTCTGGTGGTACATCTCGACGTTCAGGTCGATATGGTCGGCGGGCACCTCGAATCCCTCGCGGATACGCGCGGGCACACCGAGTGCCATCGCCCGTGCGGGAACCGAGAACTTGAAAGGCACAACGGCTCCCGCGCCGACAATGGCGCCGTCACCGACCGTCGACCCGTTGAGGACAACGGAACCCGACGCGATCAAACAATTGTCGCCGATCGTCGCACCCTCGATGTGGGCGTTGTGTCCGACGACGCAACCGGCACCGATGACCGTCGGATCGATCGGCGTGCAGTGGATGACCGTGCCGTCCTGAATGTTGGTTCGCCGACCGATGGAGATTGTCCCGTAGTCACCCCGCAGCACAGCCCCGGGCCACACCGACACCCCGTCTGCGAGGGTGACGGCGCCGATCACCGTCGCGTCGGGGTGGATGTACACGTCCTCACCGAGGATCGGTTCACGATCGTCGAGTGCGTAAATCGCCATGGGTCGATCTAATCACCGCGGTGACGGCCGCCACCTACTGGTGTCCGAAGGACTGCCATCCGCGCAGGTCACTCGTCGCGATGCCGTCGAGAGACACCGGTGCGCGATCTCCCGTGCGTTCGCGGACATCACCGATGACGACCCACCCCAGCGGAACGTCGTCGGCGGCGAACGCAGCCAGTAACTGGTGGTCTTCACCCCCGGTGAGTGCCCAGATGTCGTCGGACTCACCGAGTTCGGCCGCGGCACGGGTGGTCGCCTCTGTTCGCGGAACACTCGAAACGTCAACTGCGAGAGCCACATTCGACGCCGCCGCCAGGGTTTTCAGCTCCTCGACAAGTCCGTCGGAGACATCGGTCATGGCGTGAGCGCCTGCTCGCGCCGCCACCACACCCGCCGAGAGGTCGGGGTTGGGCAGACGGTGCGAATCCACCACCTCGGCGTGCTGCGCACGTAGTCGGTGGGAGCGCTCGGCACTCCGCTCGCCGTCTTCGTCGCATCCATCAGCGGCGAGCAGGACGGCGAGCCCGGCGGCGGCGCTGCCGAGTGGTCCGCTCACAGCCAGCACATCGCCGACCTGCGCGCCGGTCAACGCCACCGGGGTGAGTCCGTCGAGTGCGCCAACCGATGTGACGGTCAGCACCACCTCGTCTGCGGCGACGAGGTCGCCGCCGAGCACGCGACCGCCGAGACGTTGGGTTGCGGCGAGGATGCCGTCATTGATCTCGGTCAGAGTGGCAGCGGGAGTGCTCACCGGACATGCGATCGATACGACGACGCCGACCGTACGTGCCCCCATCGCCGCGATGTCAGCCGCGCTCTGGATCACCGCCCGCTCTCCGATCTGGCGCGGCGTCGACCACTCGAAGCGAAAGTGACGGTTCTGCACGGCGGTGTCCGTACTGATGACGGTCGGACCACCCGCGTCGAAAATGGCGGCGTCGTCACCGGATCCGACGACGATGTCGCGGGACGTTGCGGTCGTCGCCGCCGAGGTGAACAGCGAGATGAGCGCCCGCTCACCCAGGTCACCGACTGTGACACCACTGGGCTCCGGGTGGTCGGGGGTCGTGGCGTTCTCGTCGCCACCTGCCACTGTCAACTCCTCGTCGGCTCCACGGTTATTCGTTTCGGTTCGCGCTCTCGCGGCGTTGTGGTGACAATATCCCCACAGTGTAGTGACTTCGTGTGGCGCTTCGACGCGCGAAGTGGTTTCCGGGAGACCGGAGCCAGATGCCTTCGGCGGCTTGCCGCGGGCGTCGACTCGCCGCTCCCCAGCCCGGGGCCGACGGCACAGTGGATACGAGAGGATGGCCGTGGTTCAGGCATACATACTGATCCAGACGGAGGTCGGACGAGCCGCATTGGCGGCTGCGACGATCGCAGAGATCTCCGGAGTTGCCTCCTCCGAGGAGGTCAGTGGGCCCTACGACGTGATCGTGCGGGTCGAGGCCACCGATGCGGGCCACCTGACCAACGACGTCGTACCTCAGATCCAGAAGGTCGACGGCATCACACGCACCCTGACATGCCCGGTGGTGAACGCAGCGCACTGACCGGCACGCCACAGGAGCTGCGCGGCGATGTCCTAGGGTTGTCGTCGTGACCCCACCCGGACCGGACGAACCCGACAACAACGCCGACCGCGCGGAAGAGACCGACGCCGAACGTGTCAGCGCGGCCGAAGGCGTCGAAAAGTCCGGCTCCGCCGACAGCGTCGAAAAGTCCGGCTCCGCCGAAAGCGTCGAAAAGTCCGGCTCCGCCGAAAGCGTCGAGGACACGACGCACGCGCGCTACGGCGACTCAGGACCGCGGCTGAGTCCGGCGCTGATCGCCACACTGGTGACGATTCCGGTGATGGTGATCGTGGGCTTCATCGTGTTCGCGGCGCTTCGTCCGGGCAACTCGGACTCGACGCCCGTCGACTCGTACGCCGCGGAGTCGTCGACTCCCGCCGAATGCCCGAAGTTCCTCGCCGCGCTGCCGCAGACCTTCGAGGGATACGGCAACAAGACGATCTCGGGAACACAGGCCAGTTGGCCTGCGAGCAAAGACGGCGATCCGGTGATCGTGCGGTGCGGCGTCTCGCGCCCGGCGGAGCTCTCCCCCACCAGCAACCTGCAGGTGGTCAACCCCGTGCAGTGGTTCATCACCGATTCCATCGAGGGTTCCGGGCAGGCGTTCATCTGCGTCGATCACCGCCCGTACGTTGCGCTGTGGGTTCCGGTGAACGCGGGCAACGGACCGATCACCGACGTCTCGGCCGCCATCGAACGGACACTCCCCCGAGGACCACTCGACTTCGGCTGAGCGGCAACCGCTTTCGTACCGTCCGGCCGCGGGTAGATCACGCGTCGCCGGCTCGGAACTCCGGTTTGGTCTTGCGACCCAGCAATGAGCTGACCGCGTCGGCGACGGGCAGGCCGTCGTGGCAGACACTGTTCACAGCTTCGGTGAGCGGCATGGAGACCTGGTATTTCTCGGCGAGTGCCGTGACGGACGTGCACGATTTCACGCCCTCGGCGACCTGACCCGACGCTGCGGCCTGCGCCTCTTCCATCGTCGCACCCTGCCCGAGATGGGCACCGAAGGTGCGGTTGCGCGACAGCGGCGACGAGCAGGTGGCGACGAGGTCGCCGATACCCGCGAGACCGGCGAGGGTCTCGATCTGCCCACCGACTGCGCTCGAGAGTCTGATGGTCTCCGCGAGGCCACGAGTGATGATCGTCGCGAGGGTGTTCTGCCCGAATCCGACGCCGCTGGCCATACCGCACGCCAGCGCGATCACGTTCTTGACCGCACCGCCGATCTCACAGCCGATGACGTCGGTGTTGGTGTACGGCCGGAAGTACCCGGTGTTGAACATCTGCTGTAGCTGTTCGGCACGCGCGAGGTCGGAGCACGCGATCACCGTTGCGGCGGGCTGGCCCTCGGCGACCTCACGCGCGAGATTCGGCCCGGTGAGCACCGCGATCTGCTCGGCGGGAACCTCTGCGACCTCGGCGATCACCTCGCTCATACGCATCAGCGTCGACGTCTCGATGCCCTTGGCCAGCGAGACCAGCGTCGCGTCGTCGCTCAGGTGCGGGCGCCAGTTGGCGAGGTTGTCGCGCAGCGACTGCGCCGGGACAGCACACACCACGAGATCGGCGTCGGTCAGCGCCTCGGCGATGTCGCTCGACGCCGTGAGATTCGCGGGAAGGGTGATTCCCGCCAGGTAGTCGGCATTGGTATGCGACTCGTTGATCCGATCGGCGAGTTCTTCTCGCCGACACCACAGGGTGGTGTCGGTCCCCGCGTCGCTGAGTACCTTCGCCGTCGCCGTGCCCCATGACCCGGCACCCATCACAACCGCCCGCACAACTCTCCTCATTCGCCCGACATCGCTTCGGTCAAGGGTAGACCGCCGACGATGCCCGTCCGATCGATTCGAGAACCTGCGACGCCGATCACCCCTCGCGTCCACACGTCCTCTCGTGCATGGGTCATCATGTCTACATGACCCTCTCCTGTGTACGCGGTCATCCGAACGAGCGACGACGCATGCCCGCCGACGCTCCGGTACCCGCCGATCGCGGGCAGCACTGCGGCGACTCCGGCGACGAGTGCGCGCTCGGCACCGTGGTCGCGGTCCTCGCGGTCAAACGACTCGGCGACGCCAAATCGCGTCTGGTCTCCACCATGAGCGACGCCGCAGGGGTTGAGACTCCCGAGACGTCCCTGATCGAGCTCTCCCCCGCACAGCGCGAGCGCCTGCGGGCCGATCCGGGCGCCTTCGTGCTCGCCATGCTCGCGGACACCATCGGCACCCTGCACGAAGCAGGAATTCGCGACGTCGTCGTCGTGACCCCGGATGACCGGGTCCGCGAGCTGGCCCAGCAACTCTCGGCACACGTCGTCGACGAGCCCGGCGACGTCGCAGGTGACTTGAACGCGGCCTACGCGCTCGGCGCCGCGGAGGCTCGAACCATGTGGCCTTCGCATCGATGGGTCGTGATCGTCCAGGCCGACCTTCCCGCGGCGCAGCCGTCGAGTCTGCGCGAGATCGTCGACGCCGCAGTCGAGCGCGGCGCGTCGATGGTGACCGACCGTGCAGGCACGGGCACATCTCTTCTGCTGCGG
Organism: Gordonia sp. UBA7860; assembly: GCF_002500165.1. NCBI lineage: Bacteria > Bacillati > Actinomycetota > Actinomycetes > Mycobacteriales > Gordoniaceae > Gordonia > Gordonia sp. UBA7860. The sequence goes on from NZ_DLSO01000147.1 coordinate 71,041, forward strand.
CCGATGACGACGCAGGATTTGCCGCGTTTCGGACCGGATTCGGCTGCGGCACACCGCGCCGCGGGCGTTGTCGAACTCGACCCAGAGCATCTCCTCTGGCCCGACGCACGCACCGACGTCGACACCGTCGGTGATCTCGTCGCCGCACTGCGACTCGGCGTCGGCGAGCACACACTCGCGGTACTCGGAAACGCCGAGATCCCCGACGCGACGGCCAGCGGTGTCGGCGATCAGTCCGATGCGTCATGATTGAACGGTGAGCACAGCTGACGACACCACGACGACTCCGGTCACCACACAACCGATCAGTGCGATTCCTGGTGCGCCGCCCGCGGCAACTCTCGAACCGGGCGAGTCAGCCGATCTTCCCGAGGACAGATACCTCAATCGCGAGCTGAGTTGGCTCGACTTCAATTCGCGTGTTCTCGCACTCGCCGAGGACACGTCGATCCCGCTGCTCGAACGCGCGAAGTTCCTCGCGATCTTCGCGTCGAATCTCGACGAGTTCTTCATGGTCCGCGTCGCGGGTCTCAAGCGCCGTGACGAAACCGGCCTGTCGGTGCGTTCAGCCGACGGACTCTCCCCGCGCGAACAGTTGCTGCGGATCGCCGGACGCACCCAGACCCTCGCCGACCGGCACGCCAGAGTGTTCCTCGACTCGGTGCGTCCTGCGTTGGCGGACAACGACATCTACGTCGTCGGCTGGTCGGATCTGACCGAGGCCCAGCAGGCTCGGATGGTCGAGTACTTCCACGATGACGTGTTCCCGGTGCTGACGCCCCTCGCCGTCGATCCCGCACACCCCTTCCCCTACATCAGCGGACTGAGCCTCAACCTCGCTGTCACGGTGCGCGACGCCGGCGAGGGCGGCGAGCACTTCGCGCGAGTCAAGGTGCCCGACAACGTCAATCGGTTCGTCCGTGTCGATCGACTGATGCCGCCGAGTGCAGAAGCCGACGGCAAGGGACATCGCACCGCGATCTTCCTGCCGATGGAAAATCTGATCGCCGCCAATCTCGGACATCTGTTCCCTGGCATGGAGATCGTGGAGCACCACGCGTTCCGCATCACGCGCAACGCAGACTTCGAGGTCGAAGAGGATCGCGACGAAGACCTGCTTCAGGCGCTCGAACGTGAACTCGCACGACGCCGGTTCGGTTCGCCGGTCCGACTCGAGGTCGCCGACGACATGACCGAGCACATGCTCGAACTGCTCCTGCGTGAACTCGACGTCAACCCCGCCGACGTCATCCAAGTTCCGGGGCTGCTCGATCTGGCGTCGCTGTTCGAGATCGGTTCACTCGACCGGCCACAGCTCAAGGACCCCCCGTTCGTACCGTCGACACATCCCGCGTTTGGCGAGCGGGAGACGCCCAAGAGTGTCTTCTCCACGTTGCGCGAAGGCGATGTCCTCGTACACCACCCCTACGATTCGTTCTCGACGAGCGTGCAGCGATTCATCGAGCAGGCTGCAGCCGACCCGCAGGTTCTCGCGATCAAGCAGACGTTGTATCGCACCTCGGGTGATTCGCCGATTGTCAACGCGCTCATCGACGCTGCCGAGGCAGGCAAGCAGGTCGTGGCTCTCGTCGAGATCAAGGCGCGCTTCGACGAACAGGCCAACATCAAGTGGGCGCGCCAGCTCGAGCAGGCAGGCGTGCACGTTGTCTACGGCCTTGTCGGACTCAAAACCCACTGCAAGACATGCCTTGTGGTGCGTCGTGAGGGATCGTCGATCCGACGCTACTGCCACATCGGCACCGGCAATTACAACCCGAAGACCGCTCGGCTCTACGAGGACGTCGGATTGTTCACTGCCGCACCGGACATCGGCGCCGACCTGACCGACCTGTTCAACACACTGACCGGTTACTCCCGTAAACGCGAGTACCGCAACATCCTGGTCGCTCCCACCGGGATTCGTTCCGGCATCGTCGAGCGCATCAACCGTGAGATCGAACTCAAGCACGAAGGCGATCCCCGCGCCCGAGTTCGGTTGAAGGCCAACGCTCTCGTCGACGAGCAGGTGATCGATGCCCTGTACCGCGCATCGCAGAACGGCGTTCCGGTCGAAATCGTCGTGCGTGGAATCTGCGCATTGCGTCCCGGGATGCCGGGCGTCAGCGACAACATTCACGTGCGCTCGATCCTCGGCCAATTCCTCGAACACTCACGCATCTTCCATTTCGGGGCGCAGGATGAGTACTGGATCGGCAGCGCCGACATGATGCACCGCAACCTCGATCGACGTATCGAGGTGATGGTGCAGGTGCGCGATGACCGGCTGACCGCCGAACTCGGCGACATCTTCGACTCGGCGCTCGACCCCCGAACACGATGCTGGGTCCTGCAATCGGACGGAAGCTGGATGGCCTCACCCGCCGCGGGCGAAGAGGTACGCGACCATCAACGACAGATGATGCGGCGCACCCGCCGTCGCGACGCAGGCATGTGACAAGCCCACCCTTTTCGTAACCTTCGGCCACTAGCATCACAGGCAATGTCTAAGACACACAAGACGATCTGGGCTGCGGGCGGCGTGCTGTGGCGTCCGCGGGAGAACAACGGTGTCGAGATCGGTGTGATCCATCGACCTCGCTACGACGACTGGACCCTACCCAAAGGGAAGATCGAAGCCGACGAGACACTCGTGATGACCGCGGTGCGCGAGATCGGCGAGGAGACCGGTTACCGCGTACGCATCGGCAGGTATCTCCGCGACGTCGGCTACGACATCTCGAGCGGCCGAAAGCGCGTGCGGTATTGGTCGGCTCGAGCTGTCGGCGGAGAATTCGTCGAGAACCACGAAGTCGACGAGATGGAGTGGCTCGGCATCGACGCGGCAGAGCGGCTTCTGAGCTACTCGCAGGATCGCCGCGTACTACGCGAATTCCTAAGGCTCCCAGTCGATCTCGATACTCTGCTGCTGGTTCGCCATGCCAAGGCAGGCAGTCGTTCCCGCTACCACGGCGACGACCGGCTGCGTCCGCTCGACCCCGAGGGACGCACACAGGCCGACGCGCTGTCGGTACTGCTCCCCGCGTTCGGTACCAACGAGATACACAGCGCCGACCGGACCAGGTGCGAGCAAACCGTTGCGCCGACCGCTCGTGCGCTGGGGGTGCCGATCATCACGGAATCGACGCTGTCGGAAGAGGCCTACCGCGACGACCCCGTTGCCGCGCAACGACGCATCGTCGACCTCGCGACCGATTCTGGTTCCGTCGTGCGCGCAGTATGCAGTCAGGGCAAGGTGATTCCGCCGCTCATGGAGTGGTGGGGCAAGCAGGACGGCGTCTCGTTGCCTGCCTCGCGTAACCGCAAGGCGAGCGTGTGGGTGGTGTCGACGCATCAGGGCAAGCTCGTCGCCGCCGACCACATCGACAGCCCGTTCCCCGGCCACGACGTCGAGTGACCCGCCGGAGCGGTTGACCGGGCCCAGGGGTTGATCGGGCCCCGGGGTTGGTCGGGCCCGGGGTTTGGTCGGGCCCAGGGCGATTGGCTACAGGGGCTGAATCGGGTCCGAACGCACCTCACCCCCGACGGGGGAAGGCCATCGGGGGTGAGTTGAGAATGTGAACTTGTCGCTGCGAGACTTTCAGCGACGGGTCGTCTTCTTGGCGGCTGTCTTCTTGGCCGTCGTCTTCTTTGCCGGCGTGGTCTTCTTGGCCGCGGTGGTGGTCTTCTTTGCCGGCGTGGTCTTCTTCGCCGCGGTGGTGGTCTTCTTTGCCGGCGTGGTCTTCTTCGCCGCGGTGGTGGTCTTCTTTGCCGGCGTCGTCTTCTTCGCCGCAGTCGTCGTCTTCTTCGCGGCGGTGGTCTTCTTCGCCGCAGTCGTCGTCTTCTTCGCGGCGGTGGTCTTCTTCGCCGCGGTACCTGTCGACTTCTTTGCCGCAGTGGTCTTCTTGGCCGCGGTACCCGTGGTGGCGCCGCTGCCACGCTTCACGGCCGGACCCGACGAGGCGAGCTTCTGCTTGCCGGACACGACAGCCTTGAACTGAGCACCCGGACGGAACGCGGGCACCGACGTCGCGCGAACCTTGACAGTCTCGCCTGTGCGCGGGTTGCGCGCGACGCGTGGTGCGCGACGACGCTTCTCGAAGACACCGAAGCCGGTGATGGTGACGCTCTCACCCTTATTGACTGCGCGCACGATCGAGTCGACCAACTGCTCGACTGCCTCGGTCGCGGTCTTTCGATCCGTGTCGAGTTTTACTGTCAGCTCATCGATGAGCTCTGCCTTGTTCATTGGATACCTCCGCAAGCCGATCTGGCCCTCTTATCAGGCCAGCTACCACCACACGGTAAACGTCGACGCCGAAAACTTCCATCTTCCACGCCAATTAGCGCGACGTGTCACCAATTCGTCACGCTTTCGGGCACTTCCGTCGTCGTATCGCGGAAAGGCTTGCCTAGAGCCGTAAATCAGAGCGGCAATGTTGTCGGCTTCCATGACGGGCGACGCTGCTCGTACTCAGAAATCGCGTCTACCTGCCGTAATGTCAGCCCGATGTCGTCGAGTCCCTCCATCAGACGCCACCGCGTGTAGTCATCAATTGTCAACGGCACCACGAGGTCTCCCGCGGTTACGGTCCTATCTTCGAGGCTCACAGTCAGTTCGAGGCCCGGCTGCTCTTCGAGACGCTTCCAGAGCAGTTCGACGTCGGATTGCTCGACCTGTGCGGCGACGAGACCGGCCTTTCCGGCGTTGCCGCGGAAGATGTCTGCGAACCTCGACGAGATGACAACGCGAAAACCGAAGTCCGACAGTGCCCAGACCGCATGCTCGCGCGACGACCCGGTGCCGAAGTCGGGACCCGCGACCAGAACCGAACCGCGATTCCAGGGTTCGACGTTGAGGATGAAGTCGGGGTCGGTGCGCCACCCGGCGAACAGTCCGTCCTCAAAACCGGTGCGGGTCACACGCTTCAGGTAGACGGCGGGGATGATCTGGTCGGTGTCGACGTTGCTTCGACGCAGCGGAACGCCGATGCCTGTGTGAGTGATGAATGGTTCCATGATGTGTGCCTCTTGCGATCTGGGAGTTGGCTTCGGAGATGGCGGACTCAGACGGCGCGTTGCGCGCCTGTCACAGATCCGCGGGCGACGACAGTGTGCCTCGCACAGCCGTTGCCGCGGCGACGGCGGGTGACACGAGATGCGTACGGCCGCCCTTGCCTTGTCGCCCTTCGAAGTTGCGGTTCGACGTCGACGCGCAGCGCTCGCCGGGCGCGAGCTGGTCTGGGTTCATTCCAAGACACATCGAGCAACCGGCCTGACGCCACTCCGCGCCTGCGGCGGTGAAGATCTCACCGAGACCCTCCTCGTCGGCCTGCGCACGCACCCGCATCGAACCCGGGACCACAAGCATCCGAACACCTTCGGCGACCGTCCGGCCGTCGAGGATCTCGGCGACGGCACGCAGATCCTCGATCCGACCATTCGTGCACGAGCCGACGAAGACGGTGTCGACACTGATCTCACGCAACGGGGTTCCGGGGGTGAGGTCCATGTACTCAAGGGCTTTCGACGCCGCGCCCGCCGCATTCTCGTCGCCGAAGTCGGCCGGATCCGGCACCGACGCCGAGAGTGGCGCTCCCTGGCCGGGATTGGTGCCCCACGTGACGAAGGGACTCAACGACGCGCCGTCGATATGCACTTCTTCGTCGAATTCGGCGTCGTCATCGGTGCGCAACGACTTCCAATACTCGACGGCCGCATCCCAATCCGCTCCCTTCGGAGCATTGGGGCGGCCCTTGAGGAATTCGAAGGTGATCTCGTCGGGAGCGATCATGCCCGCACGCGCGCCCGCCTCGATCGACATGTTGCAGATGGTCATCCGCGCTTCCATCGAGAGTTTTTCGATGGCGCTACCGCGATACTCGAGCACGTAGCCCTGTCCGCCGCCCGTACCGATTTTGGCGATGACGGCCAGGATCAGATCCTTACTCGTGACACCGGGCGCCAATTCGCCGTCGACCGTGATGGCCATCGTCCTAAACGGTCGCAACGACAGCGTCTGCGTCGCGAGCACGTGCTCGACCTCCGATGTCCCGATTCCCATGGCGAGCGCACCGAAGGCGCCGTGGGTCGACGTGTGACTGTCGCCGCAGACAACCGTCATTCCCGGCTGGGTCAGTCCCAGCTGAGGTCCGACGACGTGAACGATGCCCTGTTCCTTGTCGCCCATGGGGTGCAGGCGAATACCGAACTCTTCACAGTTGCTTCGCAGCGTGTCGACCTGGGTCCGTGACACCGGGTCGGCGATGGGCAGGTTGGTGTCGACCGTCGGCACATTGTGATCCTCGGTCGCGATCGTCAGATCCGGTCGGTGCACGGGCCTGCCTGCGAGCCGCAGACCCTCGAATGCCTGCGGGCTGGTGACCTCGTGAACGAGGTGGAGATCAATGAAGATCAGATCGGGGTCGTTCCCGCCGTTCGCGTCTCCGCGTACGACGACGTGGTCGTCCCACACCTTCTCGGCGAGAGTACGAGGCTTACTTGCGCTGTTCGTCATCACTGCACTCATTCTGGCTGTAGCACTTGTGGTTTGGGGTGGGGTGCGGCGGGAGTCGGCGGGCTGTGCCGCCTCTCGCGTGCATCTCACGATGTGGACCGCTAGTATCGTCCTATGGGAAAGGATAGCGCACCGGAACCGCAGAGCGGAATCGGTGTACTCGACAAGTCCGTGATCGTATTACGGGCCGTCGCGCATGCCCCGGCCAACCTCACGGAGCTCTGCGAGCGCACCAGCCTGCCGCGGGCAACGGCCCATCGGTTGGCCGTCGGATTGGAGACACATCGCCTGCTTGCACGCAACGCCGCCGGACGGTGGTACCCGGGGCCCGCCCTGAGCGAGTTGGCGTCGAGCGCGCACGATCCCATCCAGGAGGCCGCACTCATGGTGCTCCCCCGACTGCGTGAGATCACCGGCGAATCCGTTCAGGTCTATCGCCGAGAAGGCTCCGAACGCGTCTGCATCGCGGCCATGGAACCGCCAACCGGACTGCGCGACACCGTACCCGTGGGCACCCGCTTCCCGATGAGCGCGGGCTCGGCGGCCAAGGTCCTGCTCGCCTGGGCCGAACCGTCGACCCAGCGGGCGCTTCTACACGACAGCGTCTTCAGCGAACGCGCACTCTACGAGATCCGCCGCCGCGGCTGGGCGCAGAGCGCCGGTGAGCGAGCCGCGGGTGTCGCCAGTGTCTCGGCACCGCTGCGCGACGCCAACGGCGATGTGGTTGCGGCAATCTCGGTCTCCGGGCCGATCGATCGTATGGGCCGACGCCCCGGCGCTCGGTGGGCTGCCGATCTACTCGCCGCCGCCGAGGCCATCCAGAAACGGTTAGTGCCAACCGCGCGAGGCTGATTCGGTTAGCGTCTGGGCATGGGAACAAACCAACGTCAACAGATCGTCATGTCCGACGCCGAGATCACCGACTTCGTCGAACGCAGTCGCACAGCAACTCTCGCGACCCACGGCGCCGACGGCGGTATCCATCTCGTCGCCATGTGGTACGGCGTCATCGACGGCGAGATCTGGTTCGAGACAAAGGCCAAGTCGCAGAAGGCGGTCAATCTCGGCCGCGACGCGCGATGCTCGGTCCTCATCGAGGACGGCGACACCTACGACACTCTGCGCGGCGTCGCCTTTGAAGGACATGCGGAAATCCACGACGATCCCGACCATTGCCATCGCATCGGTGTGAGTGTCTGGGAACGCTACACGGGCCCCTACACCGACGAGATGAAGCCCTTCGTCGACCAGATGATGCACAAGCGCGTGGCCGTGCGGCTCGTCCCGGCGCGCGTTCGGTCCTGGGATCACCGCAAGCTCGGCCTCGACCCGATGCCGGTCGCCGGGTCGACGGCCGTCGTCGACTCATCGGGGTTACAGGCCTGACCCGCTTTCGAAGGCGCGGCAACAAAAAAACGCACCTCTCCGAAAGGAGAAGTGCGTTTTTCTTGTAGCCCCGACGGGATTCGAACCCGCGCTACCGCCTTGAGAGGGCGGCGTCCTAGGCCGCTAGACGACGGGGCCAAGAAACGACATCAGATGTCTCGATATTCAGTTATAAAAGCCAGGGTTTGGTGTCCCGGCTTTCGCTGGGGTACCAGGACTCGAACCTAGAATGGCGGTACCAGAAACCGCTGTGTTGCCAATTACACCATACCCCAAAGGTCTCGTTCTCCGTGAGGAAAACAACCTGCGATAGCCTAGCAGAGGCCGACCGGGTTACTACAAATCGCCTGGTCAGACCCGCTAATTGGCCACCTGGCCCGCTGCCGACCGGAGCCGTGCGAGGCTCTTGTCGCGTCCGAGCAACTCCATCGACTCGAACAGCGGCGGACTGATGTGCGATCCGGTGATCGCCACACGCACGGGCCCGAACGCCTTTCGTGGTTTCAGTTCGAGTCCGTCGACCAGCGCGCTCGTCAAGGCTTCCTGGATGGCGTCGGTGTTCCACTCGGCGAGTGAGGACAGCGTCGAGATCGCGGCGTCGAGGACCGGCCCGGCGTCGACGCCGAGGTTTTTCGCTGCCGACTTCTCGTCGATCGCGAACTCGTCATCGCTGACGTAGAGGAAGGAGATGAGCGGCCACGCCTCACCGAGAACCTGAATGCGGGTCTGCACCAGTTCGGCGATCGTGGTGAACTGCTCGTCGTCGATCGGGTCGGTGAGGAATCCCTGGGTGACCAGGTACGCCTTGAGCCTCGCCGCGAAGTCGTCGAGGTCGAGCATGCGGATGTGCTCCGCGTTGATCGCGTCGGCCTTCTTCTGATCGAAGCGTGCCGGGTTGGAGTTCACGTCGCGGACGTCGAACTTGTCGATCATCTGCTCGAGCGTGAACACGTCGGTCTCGTGGGAGTAGCCCCAACCGAGCAGCGCGAGGTAATTGAGCAGACCCTCCGGGAGGAATCCACGATCGCGATGGTGGAACAGATTCGACTGCGGGTCGCGCTTGGAGAGTTTCTTGTTGCCCTCCCCCATCACGAACGGCAGGTGCCCGAATTCCGGGACACGCTCGGCGACGCCGATCCGGATGAGCGCCTCGTACAGCGCGATCTGACGGGGCGTCGACGAGAAGAGGTCTTCACCGCGCAGCACGTGGGTGATTTTCATCATCGCGTCGTCGACGGGATTGACGAGTGTGTAGAGAGGGTCACCGTTGGCACGGGTGAGCGCGAAGTCGGGAACGGTGCCGGCCTTGATGGTCGTCGGCCCGCGTACGAGATCGTTCCAGGTGATGTCATGGTCGGGCATCGGAAGGCGGACAACGGCTTTGCGGCCCTCGGCGCGATAGGCCTCGCGCTGTTCGTCGGTCAGGTCGCGGTCGAAGTTGTCGTAACCGAGTTTGGGGTCACGCCCTGCCGCGCGGTGGCGGGCCTCGACCTCCTCGGGCGTCGAGAACGCCTCGTAGGCCTCACCCGCGTCGAGGAGTTGCTTCACGACGTCCTGGTGGATGCCGCGACGTTCCGACTGCCGATAGGGCGCATACGGGCCGCCGACCTCGGGGCCCTCGTCCCAGTCGAGCCCGAGCCAGCGCAGCGACTCGAGGATCGCGTCGTAGGATTCCTGGCTGTCGCGCGCGGCGTCGGTGTCTTCGATCCGGAAGACGAAGGTGCCCTTGTCATGACGGGCCTGGGCGAAGTTGAACAATGCGGTCCGCACCATTCCCACATGCGGTGTGCCCGTGGGCGACGGACAGAAACGGACACGGACTCCCTGCGCGCTGCTCATGGAGGTCAGCGTATCGAATGGGCACCGACCTCCGAGCGCGTGCTCAGTCGCGGTGGCGACCGAGGAAGTCGATCAGCAGTCGATTCACCTCGGCAGGCTGCTCGAGATATCCGAAGTGCCCGGCCTTGTCGACCTGCGCATACTCCGCGGTGGGGATCGCATCGGCCACTTCACGGGCGAGCTCGACAGGAAGTCGTCGATCGTCGCTGAATCCGACGACGAGCGACGGAACGGCGATGCGGCGGTACGCATCGAGTCGGTTGGGCTCGTTCGTGTGGATTCCGAGTTGCGCACGCATACCCGGCGTCATCTTCTGCTGCGAGAACATCATGACGTCGAGCCAGTCGCGGGTCGCGCGGTCGTCGGCGAGTGTGTGCGCGGAGAGGTTCTGCTCGGCAGTGATCGCCGCCTCATACTCCGGCGGCAACTCGACTCCGTTGTCGTACAGCGCGCGCTCGCCCACCGAGAAGGTCTCCTGCAGAACGGTGGTACGCCCGTAGGTCGCCATCATCACCGCGCCGCGGACGAGATCCGGTCGCGCGAGCGCCAACTCCTGCGTGATCCGTGCGCCGAGGGAGGTTCCGACGACGAATGCCGGTGCAATGCCGAGTGATTCGATCAGGCTCGCGGTGTCGGCGACCATGTCGTCGAGGGTGAACCCGTCGGCGCACTCCGACGACGGCGCGATCCCGCGGTTGTCGAATGTGACGACCTCGTACCCGGCTTTCACAAGCGCGGGAACCTGATTGGCCTTCCACACGCGCCCCGGGCTGCCGCTGCCCATCACCATCGCGACCGCGGGGCCCGCGCCCGTGCGCTCGTAGGCGAGCTCTATTCCGTTGACGCGTGCCACGCCCGATCCGCTCACGGTTTGTCGACCACCGGATTGCTCAAGGTGCCGATGCCCTCGACCGTAACCGAAACACGTTGCCCGGCAACCATCGGACCGATCCCCTCGGGCGTTCCGGTCAGGATCACGTCGCCCGGGAGCAGGGTCATCACGCGTGAAATCCATTCCACCAGCGCTCCGACGTCGTGGAGCATGAGCGACGTGCGACTGCGTTGACGCACCTCGCCGTCGAGTTCCGTCGTGATTGCGGCGTCGGACGGGTCGAATGTGGTCTCGATCCAGGGTCCGAGCGGGCAGAAGGTGTCGTAGCCCTTGGCGCGCGTCCACTGACCGTCGATCTTCTGCTGATCGCGAGCGGTCACGTCATTGGCGACCGTGTAGCCGAGGATCGCACCGGCGGCGTCGGCGGCCTTCACGTCCTTGCACGGACGTCCGATCACGATGGCGAGCTCGCCCTCGAAGTCGACACGTTCCGACGACGGCGGGCGCACGATGGGCACCTCGGGTCCGACGATGGAGGTGTTGGGTTTGAGGAAGATCACAGGACTCTCCGGCGCTTCCGAACCCATTTCGGCGGCGTGTGCCGCGTAGTTCTTCCCGACGCAGATCACCTTGGACGCGAGGATCGGCGCCAGCAATCGAACGTCGGCCAGCGGCCACGATCTACCCGTGAACGTCGGTGTACCAAAGGGATGTTCGGCGATTTCCTTGGCGATCGAAGAGCCGTCCGACTCTTCGATCGAGACGAAAGCCACACCATCAGGACTCGCAATTCGGCCAAGACGCATACCAAGAACACTAGCGCACCCACCGCGTCCACTCTGTGGGACGCGAAATTGAGCCCGCGTCGCGTCGGTCTTAGAATGTGAACATCCAATCTCATTATTTGAGAGTGGCCCGAGAGCGCGACGACGCCACCTGGTCCCCGCTGCCAGGACACACCCGAAGGAGGTCCGCGATGACGACAACGTCCACCATCAGCAACGCCAGGCGCTGGACCATGCTCGCGTGCTCGTTGGTCGCCGCGATGACGACTGCGGTTGTCGTCGGAGGGGTTGCGTACCTCATTCCCGCGCTACACACCCAGCAAGGCATGTCACTCGCCCAGGCCTCTGTACTGGCCACGATCCCGACGATCGGCCTCATGATCGCGATCGTCGGCTGGGGCACGCTTCTTGATCGCTACGGCGAGCGGACGATCCTGCTGATCTCGGTCTCCATCACCCTTGTCGGCACGTCCGCAGCCGCGATCACCGCTGCCGCCCATGCGTCGTACGTCGCGATCGCGGTCTGCCTATTTATCGCGGGAGTGGGTTCCGGCGCGGCCAACGGCGCCAGCGGCCGCATCGTCGTCGGATGGTTTCCGCCCGAATTGCGCGGCACCGCAATGGGAATCCGGCAGATGGCGCAGCCGCTGGGCATCGGCGTCTGCGCACTGACCATGCCCGTCATCGCCGCGCGCCACTCCGTCGCCGCCGCGCTGGCGGTGCCCGCCGTGGTGACCGCGATCGGCTTGGCTGCCGTGGTGTTCGGCGTGATCGATCCGCCCGCACCGTCGGCAACCGGCGCCACCGCCCCAGCGCAACGTCGAAACCCGTACCGCGAGAGCTGGTTTCTCGCACGAGTCCATGCAGTCAGCGTCTTGCTGGTGATCCCACAGCAGATGCTATGGACATTTGTACCGACCTGGCTGATCGTCGCGCGGCACTGGTCTCCGGCCGCAGCGGGCATTCTGGTGACGATCACCCAGGTGATCGGCGCGTTGGGCAGGATCGCGGCCGGTCGCTGGTCGGATGCCTGGTTGTCACGCATGCGTCCGATTCGGCTGATCGCCATCGGCGCCGCGGCGGCGATGGCGATGCTGGCCGTCACCGACTGGCTGCACACGCCGTTGGCGCCGGCGTTGATGATGATCGCCTCGATCATCACCGTTGCCGACAATGGTCTCGCATTCACCGCGATCGCCGAATACGCAGGGCCACAATGGAGTGGCCGCGGCCTCGCGATTCAGAACACCGCCCAGTACCTGGCAACGGCGGCAACCACGCCATTGTTCGGACTTCTGATCGGCGCTGCGGGATTTCCACTCGCCTTTCTCGTCAGCGCCGCCGCACCGGTCATAGCGACGCCACTCATTCCGAAAGACGCAGTCCCACAGGAGGAATTGGTCTCCTGAGGTGGCGCCCACCCGTCATCGCCGATTCGGCGGGTCCCGTCGAAGGCACCATGTCGACGCGGCTATCGCCGTCGCCACCGCGACGACAAGCCCGAGGATCATGCCGAAGACGAACCACAGTGCAGGCAATGCGGCCGACGGCGCTCCGTGATGGCCGAGCTGAGCGCCTGTGACCCCGAGCATGAAGGCGACGAGGAAGACGACCAACCCGTTGATGATGGCGAGTGTCGCGGCCAACATCGGGACCGCTCGCGCGGTGCAGCTTGTTACGGCACCGACAGCCAGGGCAACAGCGACAACGACTCCGACCGTGGCACAGACTCGCGAGAAACTGTTGGTGCCGTCGACACCGTGATGACCCCAATGCGTCGCAATGGCATCCGGCAGACCGGGTCGCCAAGCGGCCAGCAGGATTACCGCGACGACGCTCATCCCGACGGCGGGCCCGACGCCGAGCGCTGCCGTCCGCGACCGGATAACGGACACGGAGCCGTTGCCTGTCATCGGCACCTCCGTAGTCTTCTCAACCGCACAGTCTCGTAACCCGCACACCCGTAACGCCGACGTGCAGAACCAGATAGCTCGATTGTCACGCTGATCGGCCCGCGCGCCAATCCGTCGAACGCAATACGCGGGCCGTCGAGCAAGTCACCGACGCGAGTGTGCTTGCGCGACGCACGCATTGACCAAACCCGCGGCCTGCTGCGCGTCGGGGACGACGACGAGTTCACGGCCGCCGTCCAGTCGAGTGAGCATCAGTGCGGACCCGGATCGTAGGACGATGCCGCGCACTCCGCGCAACCGCCCGTGCACACAGAGCCGCTGACCGTACCCACCGAAGTCGCGCAATGCGTTGACCTGAGTGACTTCGGCGCGGACGACGTCACTCATGGGGACGGTGACCCGAGGCCATCCGAGTACGCCTCGCACGGCGATTCGCTCCCGATCAACAGTCACGCGGGCAGACCACAGGATCGCACTGGCCAACGCGGCGACGACACCCGGCAGCACCAACCATGGCTCCCGCAGCAGAACCGCGAGCACGACGATTACGAACAGCACAAGTCCTACGATGATCAGTGACGTCGCCGATGTCGATACTCGCCGCTGCCACAGAAAGCGTTCTCCCACAGCGAGTTCGGCGACAGGCACATCGCCGACCGGCGCCGGCGTCGGCAGCTCCCTGCGGCGCACCAGCGCCGCGGTGGCCAGCCCCACGACCAGTCCGATCACACCCGCGACGACGAGTTCGATTGCCGGAATGCCGATTTCGTAGACACTGGCGATACCGCGTTGGGCGCCAACGGTACTCACGATCCCGGCGACCACGAACACCGTCAGTCCGTTGACAAGGGCGAGCGTGGCCCGCAGCGGGCCCGATTCACGGATGTACCACCCCGCCACACCTCCCAGGACTGCGCCGAGTACCGCGATCACCACCACGGTGGCGACGACACCGGTCAGACTCATCGTGCCGTCGACTCCGTGCGAGTTCCAATGCGTAGCAATCTCTTTCGGCAGATCCGCACGCCAGATACGCAAGAGCACCAACGCGACGACGAGCACGGCGATGGACGGCAGAGTGCCCAGCAGGACAGCTGCCACTCTCCCCGAACGGTGTTGAGACGACGGATGGTTCATGACATCCTCCTGGTGATTTCGACGGTCAGTTCCGCTGGCCCGACTCCGAAGCGGCGGGCCGCGTCGACGAGTCGGTCGAGCGCATCGGCGAGCTCTGCAGTGTGCGGAGCGTTTCCGGACACCACGGCACCCCGACCCCTGCGCAGCTCGACCAGTCCCTCGTCGCGCAATTCTTGGTACGCGCGCAACACGGTATGGATATTCACGTCGAGCGACGCCGCCAGATCGCGAGCAGACGGAAGCCGCTCGCCCTGGGCCAACTCCCCGCGCGCGATGCCGCCACGTACCGACGCGGCGATCTGAGTGAAGATCGGCGCGCGATCTGCGGCGTCGATGCGGATGAGCATGTCCTGATCATATAGTTCTAGTTTAAATAGAACAACTCGCGTCGCGCGGCCGGTCTGTCACGCGCCGCGCTCGTAGAAAGTTGCGCCCTGTGGGTCGCTCGCATGTACCGGTACGTTCCGACGTCCCGAGGGACGCGGCTTTCTGCGGGCACGGCCCTGCGGCTCACGTGCAGTGCGTCAGTGCCCTCACAAACGACTCGGGCCGGAACCCGAAGGTTCCGGCCCGAGAAGAGGACAACTGATCAGAGACGATCCAGGATGCGCTTGCCGATCTCGCCGGTCGACAGCGTCGCGCCGTCGCGGTCGAGAAGATCGTCGGCGACGGCCTTTTCGACGCGGCGCGCTTCGTCGGCGTATCCGAGGTGATCGAGCAGGAGCGCCACCGACAGGATGGCCGCGGTCGGGTCGGCCTTCTGCTGCCCGGCGATGTCGGGGGCGCTGCCGTGCACCGGCTCGAACATCGAGGGGTTGGTGCCCGTGGCGTCGATGTTGCCCGAGGCCGCCAGGCCGATGCCGCCGCTGACCGCTGCCGCGATGTCGGTGATGATGTCGCCGAACAGGTTGTCGGTGACGATCACGTCGAACCGACCCGGATCGGTCACCAGGTAGATCGTCGCGGCGTCGACGTGGCAGTAGTCGACGCTCACGTCGGGATACTCCGCGGCAACGGCGTTGACGGTGCGGCTCCACAACGATCCAGCGAAGGTCAGCACGTTGGTCTTGTGGACCAACGTCAGATGCTTACGACGGTTGGTCGCACGCTCGAAGGCGTTGCGCACCACTCGCTCCACCCCGTAGCGGGTGTTGACGCTGACCTCGGTCGCGACCTCGTGCGGGGTGTCGACGCGGACCGCTCCCCCGTTGCCGGTGTACGGACCCTCCGTGCCCTCACGGACCACGACGAAGTCGATGTCGGGATCGCCCGCCAGCGGCGACGTCACGCCCGGGAAGCGATGCGACGGCCGCAGATTGACGTGATGGTCGAGCGCGAACCGCATCTTGAGCAGCAGTCCGCGTTCGAGCACACCCGAGGGCACCGACGGATCGCCGATGGCGCCGAGCAGGATTGCGTCGTGCTCACGAAGCGACGCCAGATCATCGTCGGTGAGCAGTTCTCCGTTGCGGTGGTAGCGACGAGCACCGAGGTCATACTCGGTGACGTCCACCTCGGGCACGAGCGTCGTCAAGACGCCAAGCGCCTCGGAGATGACCTCGGGGCCGATGCCGTCTCCGGCGATGACAGCGAGTTTCATGACAGATCCACCTGCTCGATCAGGGTCGCGTCAACAGCCTCGGAGATCTCGGTGACCACGGCGTCGTCGACGTTCTTGCTCACGCGCAGCATCATGGTCGCGCCGCCACCGTCGGTGTCCTGCGAGAGCGCCGCGGCGAGAATGTCGATGCCCGCGTTGCCGAGCAACGTACCGATCTTGCCCAGCGAACCCGGCTGGTCGACGTAGCTGACGAGCAGGTTGAGTCCCTCGGCCCGCAGGTCGAAGTTGCGGCCGTTGATGTTGACGATCTTCTCGACCTGACGAGGCTCGGTGATCGCACCCGACACGTTGTGCACCGAACCATCGGCGTAGACGGCCTTGACGTCGACGACGCTGCGATGGCTGGGGCTCTCGGTGTTGGTCACGACTTCGCTGGTCACACCGCGCTCGGCGGCGACCGTCGGCGCGTTGACGAACGTCACCGGTTCGTCGAGCGCGGCCGAGAAGAGTCCGCGGAGCGCAGACAGTGCGAGAACGTCGACGTTGCTCGACGCGAGCTCACCACGAACGTCGACGACGATCGACGACGGCAATTCGCTGCTCAGCGCACCGATCAGCACGCCGAGCTTGCGCGACATCTCCAGCCACGGCGCGACCTCTTCGTCGACGGCTCCACCGGTGATGTTGACGGCATCGGGAACGAAGTGGCCCGCAAGCGCGAGACGCACGCTCTTGGCGACGTCGGTGCCCGCGCGGTCCTGCGCCTCACTGGTCGACGCACCGAGGTGCGGCGTGACGACGACCTGCGGCAGCTCGAACAGCGGCGAGTCGGTGCACGGTTCGGTGGCGAAGACGTCGAGGCCTGCAGCGCGCACCTGGCCCGAGGTGATCGCGTCGGCGAGAGCCTGCTCGTCGACGAGTCCACCGCGAGCGGCGTTGACGATGATGACGCCCTTCTTGGTGCGTGCGAGCTGGTCGGCGCCGATCAACCCGAGGGTCTCCGGGGTCTTCGGCAGGTGCACGGTCACGAAGTCGGCACGCTCGAGCAGTTCGTCGAGGCTGACCAATTCGATACCCAGCTGCGCCGCGCGGGCGGGCGAGACGTAGGGGTCGTAGGCGATGACGTGTGTCTCGAACGCGGCGAGACGCGCGGCAACGAGCTGTCCGATACGACCGAGCCCGACGACGCCGACCGTCTTGTCGAAGATCTCGACACCATTGAAGGACGACCGCTTCCAGGTGTGCTCGCGCAGCGTGGCGTCGGCGGCGGGGATCTGACGTGCGGCCGAGAGCAGCAGCGAGACGGCGTGCTCGGCGGCGGTGTGGATGTTGGAGGTGGGAGCGTTGACCACCATCACGCCGCGTGCGGTCGCGGCAGGTACGTCGACGTTGTCGAGACCCACGCCTGCGCGGGCGATGATCTTGAGGTTCTTGCCCGCCTCGAGCACTTCCTCGTCGACGGTGGTGGCGGACCGCACGAGGATTGCGTCCGCATCGACCACTGCCTCGAGGAGCTTGGGACGGTCAGGGCCATCGACCCACCGCACCTCGACGCCATCGCCGAGCGCTTCCACGGTCGAGGGGGCCAGTTTGTCGGCGATCAGGACGACCGGACTGCCAGCTGAGGTCACAGTGAATTCTCCGTAGATCGGTTACACAGGAATCGGGACGCCGAAGACGTGTCGAAATATCGAAGGACGTAATCGAAGCGCCAGGGACGTACGGCACTCAGCTTAGAGGGACGTCCGACGCGCCTGAACAGCCGGTCTGCGTCGTCGAAGCTCTTACTCAGGAAACACCTGTACATTGTGATCGTCATTACGCGGCCGACGATTCCAATATCGGACACGTCATCACAGACAGGTTGCAAAGCAACCGCATCTGGATTCCAGGTGCAGCTCGTCTTGGCCGCCGACCGTTACGGTGTGCAAGACCCGCCGCTCAGGCGGGACCGGTGTTAACAAGAGTGGAGCATGTGAATGATGAGGAAGCTGACAGCAATGCTGGCTGTTCTCGCCGCAGTATTGCTGGCTGGCTGGGGGGCCGGTAGCGCCACTGCTGCCCCGGCAAAGATCTATCTCGGCGGAGGGTCGGGAATCCTGGTCCTCAAGGGTGGCAACAGCGCAGCCGCCTGCACCCTCACCACGATCGGCAACGCCAAGACCGGTGAGCTGATCGGTATCACCGCAGGCCACTGCGGCAAGCCCGGCCAGAAGGTGCTCTCCGAGACATTCCAGAGTCGTGGCCAGGCAGGCACCATCACCTACTCGGATCCCAAAGAAGACGTCGCGATCATCGAGTTCGACAAGAGCCGCGTCGTGCCGCTGCGGACCGTGAACGGTGTGACGATCAACCGCATCGACACCAAGCCCCTCGGCTTCCCCACCGTCGCGTGCAAGCAGGGTCGCACCACCGGCAACACCTGCGGCATCTCGTGGTTCTCCGACGGTGACGTGCACTTCTCCCAGATCTGCGTCATCGAAGGCGATTCGGGTAGCCCCGTGGTCGTCGGCGACCGGCTCGTCGGCATGGTCAACGCGTACTACTTCGTCGGCTGCATCGGACCGGAGACCGGAACCAACATCGGCCCCGTGCTCGACTACGTGAAATCGACCAGGTACAAGGGTTTCTCGCTGATCTGATCGACTGACAAGACAACCGACGCAACACCCCGAGGCAACCACTTCGCCTCGGGGTGTTGCGTTTTCGCGTGTCCGGGTTCAGTCGACGCCGAGTGCGACCGCCGAGCGCGACCCGCCGTGGCGCGCCGGTAAAACGACACCGGCCCGACTCCCTGACGGGAACCGGGCCGGTGCTGAGTCCTTTGAGTATCAGGCGGTTTCGGTGATCGGACGATCCACCCAGCTCATCAGGTCGCGCAGCTTCTTGCCGGTGACCTCGATCGGGTGCTCGGCGTTCTTCTTACGCAGATCCTCGAGCTCCTTGTTGCCGCCCTCGACGTTGGCGACGAGGCGCTTGACGAAGGTGCCGTCCTGGATGTCGGAGAGGATGGCGCGCATGCGGTCCTTGGTATCGGCGTCGATGACACGCGGGCCCGACAGGTAGCCACCGAACTCCGCGGTGTCGGACACCGAGTAGTTCATGCGGGCGATGCCACCCTCGTAGATCAGGTCGACGATGAGCTTGAGCTCGTGCAGCACCTCGAAGTAGGCCATCTCGGGTGCGTAGCCCGCCTCGACCATGACCTCGAAGCCGGTCTTGATCAGTTCCTCGGTGCCACCGCAGAGCACGGCCTGCTCACCGAAGAGGTCGGTCTCGGTCTCTTCCTTGAAGGTCGTCTTGATGACGCCGGCGCGGCCACCACCGATAGCCGATGCATACGACAGTGCAAGCGCCTGTCCCTCACCCTTGGGGTCCTGGTCGACGGCGATCAGGGCGGGAACGCCCTTGCCGTCGACGAACTGACGACGCACGAGGTGACCGGGACCCTTCGGGGCGACCATCGCGACGGTGACGTTCTCCGGAGCCTTGATCAGGCCGAAGTGGATGTTGAGGCCGTGGCCGAAGAACAGCGCGTCGCCGTCCTTGAGGTTCGGCTCGATGTCCTCGGTGAAGATCTTGGCCTGCGAGGTGTCGGGAGCGAGCAGCATGATGACGTCGGCCCACTTGGCGGCCTCGGCGTTCGACATGACCTTGAGGCCCTGCTCTTCCGCCTTCTCACGCGACTTGGAGCCCTCACGCAGGCCGATCGCGACGTCGACGCCGGAGTCGCGCAGCGACAGCGAGTGCGCGTGGCCCTGGCTGCCGTAGCCGATCACAGCAACCTTGCGGCCCTGGATGATCGACAGATCGGCATCGTCGTCATAGAACAATTCGATCGCCACAGTTGGATTCCCTTCGATATCTACTTGTGCCCCAGTCGAAGTGGTCTTGCGGCCGGGGCTCGTATGTTGTCTTACGACAGGTTGTTTTCTTCAGAACGTCAGCGGTTGGCCGACATGCTCTTGGGTCCTCGACCCAGTGTGACCGCACCGGACTGGGCGATCTCGCGGATGCCGTACGGATCGAGCATCCGCAGCAGGGCCTCCAGTTTTTCCGACGTTCCGGTCGCCTCGATGGTCAACGACTCGGGCGAGACGTCGATCACCTTGGCGCGGAACAGATTCACGACCTCGATGACCTCGCTGCGCACCGAAGCGTCGGAGCGCACCTTGACCATCATCAGTTCGCGGGACACCGACGACGCCGGGTCCTGCTCGACGATCTTGATCACATTGATCAGCTTGTTGAGCTGCTTGGTGACCTGCTCGAGTGGGAAGTCCTCGACGGAGACCATGATGGTCATTCGCGAGACACCCTTCATCTCGGTCGGGCCGACAGCGAGCGACTCGATGTTGAATCCGCGGCGCGAGAAGAGCGACGACACGCGCGCGAGAACACCGGGCAGGTCCTCGACCAGAACGCTCAGGGTATGAGTACTCACTTCCGACCCTCCTGGCCGAGATTGGTCTGCTGGTTGACGATTTCGTGGATCTCGGCGACGTCTTCGGCGGCCGACTCGTCGTCGTCGAAGAGCGGCCGGATGTCGCGGGCGGCCATGATCTCGTCGTTGCCGGTACCCGCTGCGACCATCGGCCAGACCTGGGCGTCGGCGCCGACGATGAAGTCGATGACGACCGGGCGGTCGTTGATCTCACGCGCCTGGGCGATCACGTCGTCGACGTCGGCTTCGTTCTCGACACGGAATGCCGCGCAGCCCAACGCTTCCGCGAGCTTGACGAAGTCGGGGATGCGCCGCGAGTGGGTCGAGAGGTCGGTGTTGGAGTAGCGCTCCTCGTAGAAGAGCGTCTGCCACTGACGGACCATGCCGAGGTTGCCGTTGTTGATCAGCGCCACCTTGATCGGGATGCCCTCGATCGCGCAGGTGGCCAGCTCCTGGTTGGTCATCTGGAAACAACCGTCACCGTCGATGGCCCACACCTCGGCGTCGGGATCGGCCATCTTGGCGCCCATCGCCGCGGGAACGGCGTAGCCCATCGTGCCGAGACCACCCGAGTTCAGCCACGTACGCGGCTTCTCGTAGGAGATGAACTGTGCGGCCCACATCTGGTGCTGGCCGACGCCCGCGCAGTACACGGCGTCGGGGCCCGCGAGCTGCCCGACGCGCGAGATGACGAACTCCGGCGACATCGAACAGTCGGCGGGACGGTCGTAGCTCACCGGGTAGGTGCGGCGGATGCGGTCGAGGTAGGCCCACCACTCGGTGAGATCCTGCGACGTGTCGCTGGTGGCACGCTCGTTGCGCAGCGTCTCGATCAGATCGGAGATGACAGCCTTGCAGTCGCCGACGATCGGGACATCGGCGACGCGGTTCTTGCCGATCTCAGCGGGATCGATGTCGGCGTGGATCACCTTCGCGTCGGGCGCGAACGACGCCAACTGTCCGGTGACACGGTCGTCGAAGCGCGCGCCGAGAGTGATCAACAGATCCGAACGCTGCAGTGCCGCAACGGCTCCCACGGTGCCGTGCATGCCGGGCATGCCGAGGTGCTGCTGGTGCGAATCCGGGAACGCTCCGCGAGCCATCAGGGTGGTGACGACGGGGATGCCGGTCAGCTCGGCAAGTTCGAGCAACTCCGGCGATGCGTTGGCCTTGATGACACCGCCACCGACGTAGAGCACGGGGTGCTTCGCGGCGTTGATCAGTCGAGCTGCCTCACGAACCTGCTTGCCGTGCGGCTTGGTCACCGGACGGTAGCCGGGCAGATCGATCTGCGGCGGCCACGAGAAGGTGGTCTGCGCCTGCAGGATGTCCTTGGGGATGTCGACGAGAACCGCACCGGGACGGCCGCTTTCGGCGATGTGGAACGCCTCGGCGATGATCCGGGGGATGTCGATGGCGTTGCTCACCAGGAAGTTGTGCTTGGTGACCGGCATCGTGATGCCGGAGATATCGGCCTCCTGGAACGCATCGGTGCCGATAAGTGCCCGGCCGACCTGGCCGGTGATCGCCACGACGGGGACCGAGTCCATCTGCGCGTCGGCCAGCGGCGTGACGAGGTTGGTCGCACCGGGACCCGACGTCGCCATCATGACTCCGGCGCGACCGGTGACCTGTGCATAGCCGGTGGCAGCGTGACCAGCACCCTGCTCATGACGAACGAGAACGTGCCGCACCTTCTGCGAGTCGAGAAGCGGGTCGTAGACCGGCAGAACAGCGCCGCCGGGAATACCGAAAACCACCTCGACGCCGAGCTCCTCGAGCGATCGAACCACCGACTGCGCACCGCTGACCCGCTCGGGTGCGACGGTGTTCTGCGGCACGGCGCGGAGCGTGCCCGCCGCCGGTGATTGTTCGCGCAGCACGTTGGCTGCGGTGCCATTACTCTTGGCTGCGGGCTCGGTTGTGGCATCGGCCCCGCTGGCGGCGCGTGCTGTTGGTGCGCTCACTGCACGGTCCTCACATCTTCTGTTCGGCGTCCTGCGACGGACTGGGATTCGATTGACTTGTGATTGCGCATGGAGATCGGTTCACCATGTCGTTGACAACAAAAAACCCCCGACAGCAAGGCTGTTCGAGGGTGGCGCGTCGATGCTGGTTGGGTCTACGAAGTGACCGATCAGGCGACGACGCGCCGGCCGACTACTACGAGAAGATCCTTGTGCATCACGTTGTTCACGGTAGGGCTGTGCACATCACTGAGTCAAACTACGGACACCTGAGTCCCACATCGTGGGAAAGCACTGCGTGGACGGGCCGTCTGGCGAGGATGACACAATGGGGTCGTGCCTTCGTCTGACCAGCCGACTTCCAGCGACCTCCCCGACGACGTCCCCCCGAGCGAGGACCTGTCTCGCGAGGATCACCTGTCACACGAGGACTCCTCGGCAGAGGATGCGGTCGAGTTGCCACAGGCTTTCCGGGTACAGAAGCTGGCCTATTTCGCGGTGCCAGCGGCGTTCATCGTCGCGATCATCCTGGCGGGCACGTCACTGGTGTGGCTCGGCTGGACACTGATCATCCCGATCCTGCTCGCCCTGTGGATCGCTCGAATCCGGACTGTCGTCACCGAGGACGGGATCACCGCGGTCGGCACGTTCCGCACCAGGCGCATCGCGTGGTCGGACATTGCGGGTCTGCAGTTCTCCAAGTGGGGACCCGTCCGGGCAGTGCTGTCCGACGGCTCGAAGGTCCGATTGCCTGCGTTGATGTTCCGCGACCTGCCACTGCTGTCCGCCGCGAGTCGCGGCCGAATCCCCGATCCATACGCCGCCGCGGCCGCAGCAGAATCCTGACGCCCGAGATCCTGATGCGCAGAATCGTGCCCAGCAGTCATCGTCAACCCGCCCGAACCCGGCCGTCGCGTTAAGGTTCTTCAGGTGGCAAGCCCCACCGTTTCCGCCCACGACATCGACGACCTCATCGACGCGGGCGAGCTGGCCCAGACGTCGGCATACCTTTCGACCCTTCCCCACCACGACGTCGCCGCCATTCTGGACAGACTCCCCCGCAAGCACAGCGGTATCGCGTTTCGGCTGCTACCCAAGGACGTAGCCGTCGACGTCTTCGACGACCTCAGCCCGCGGTCGCAGCGCCACCTGATCGACGACCTCGGCACCACTGCGGTCGCCGAGGCGTTCGACAATCTCGATCCCGACGACCGCGCCGAACTGCTCGACGAATTGCCCGCGGCCGTCGCCAACACGTTGATCGCAGACCTGACACCCGAAGAACGTGATGCCACCGGCGTCGTCCTCGGCTATCCGCGCGGTTCGGTCGGCAGGCGGATGAGCCCCGAAATCGTCCATGCCTACGTCGACGAACCGGTCGCCGCGGCTCTCGCGCGTGTGAAAGAGCGCGGCGCCGAGGTCGAGACGATCTACACCATCCCGGTGATCAACCACCATCGCGTCCTCGAGGGTGTGGTGAGCTTGCGCGATCTCCTGCTCGCCGAGCCCGAGACCCCGGTCGGCGATCTCATGCGCAAACCCGTCGCTGCTGCCGCCGACGACGACGCGGAGTCGACTGCGCAACGCTGCGTCGACCGCGGCATCCTCGCCATGCCCGTCGTCGACAGCGAGAACAGGGTCGTCGGGGTGCTGACTCTCGACGACGCCGTCGAAGTCATCGAGCAGGCCCGAGACGTCGACGAGGCGCGTGCCGGCGCAAGCGAGCCGCTCGACGAGCCGTATCTGCTCGCCTCGGTCTTCTCCATCACCCGATCACGGATCGTGTGGCTCTTCGTCCTTGCATCTCGGCGATCCTCACCGTCAACGTCCTCGAGATCTTCGAGGCGACGCTCGACGAGATGGTGGCGCTTGCGCTGTTCATCCCCCTTCTGACCGGCATCGGCGGCAATACCGGTTCGCAAGCCGCGGTGACGGTCACCCGAGCACTCGCCGTCAACGACGTCGCACCTCGGGATGTGGCCCGGGTGGTCGGCAAGGAGTTCCGAGTGGGACTGACACTCGGCGTCAGCCTCGGGCTCGTCGGATTCGTCGTCGCGGGCCTGGTCTACGACTTCCGCATCGGCACGGTCATCGGCGTGACCATCGTGTCGATCTGCACCATGGCCGCGACGGTCGGCGGGCTCATGCCGCTGATCGCCAAGTCGATCAAAGTCGACCCCGCAGTGTTCTCCACTCCGTTCATCTCGACCTTCTGCGACGCAACCGGCCTCCTGCTCTACTTCATGATCGCCAAATCGGTGTTGGGTATCTGAGTCGCGGTACATGCACCGCCGGGCGGCCGACGCGCGCGGGCCGTCGGCCGAGATCTGTTTTGTTCCCGCACGTCAGCGGGGAGTACCGTTGATGAGCGAACCCGCTTCGCCACGCCCATCGGAGTGACGACGCGAGTTGGCTCAGCCCAGTCGAACCCGGTGCGGACCCGCCGAGGTGTCAGGCCAGACGAACGTTTCCGACGCACACGAAAACGGTGAGCGAATATTCGCGTCTGGTGTGGCGTTGAGACATCCACAGCGCCGTAGTCGGCGCATCGCGAGTCCACACGGTCCGCCTCGCGCGGACACCGAACGATCGAGGAATCCCATGCCAGCCCTGAGGTCGCGAACCACCACCGTCGGACGAGAAGCAGCCGGAGCCCGCTCACTGTGGCGTGCCACCGGCATGACCGATGACGATTTCGGCAAGCCGATTGTCGCCATCGCGAACTCGTACACACAGTTCGTGCCGGGCCATGTGCACCTCAAGAACGTCGGCGAGATCGTGGCCGACGCTGTTCGCGCCGCGGGCGGCGTTCCCCGCGAGTTCCACACGATCGCCGTCGACGACGGCATCGCGATGGGTCACGGCGGCATGCTCTACTCGCTGCCGAGCCGCGAGATCATCTCCGACTCCGTCGAATACATGGTCAACGCCCACACCGCCGACGCGCTGGTGTGTATCTCGAACTGCGACAAGATCACTCCCGGCATGCTCAACGCCGCGATGCGCCTGAACATCCCGACCGTCTTCGTCTCGGGTGGCCCGATGGAGGCTGGCAAGGCCGTGATCGTCGACGGTGTCGCGCAGGCGCCCACCGACCTCATCACCGCGATCTCGGCGTCGGCGAACAACGACGTCGACGACGCGGGCCTCACCGAGGTCGAGCGGTCGGCCTGCCCGACATGCGGCTCGTGCTCCGGCATGTTCACCGCCAACTCCATGAACTGCCTGACCGAGGCACTGGGTCTGTCGCTGCCGGGCAACGGCTCGACGCTGGCCACACACGCCGCGCGCTACGACCTGTTCAGTCGCGCGGGCACCACCGTCGTCGAGGCTGCTCTTCGCTACTACCGCGACGACGACGACTCGGTGCTCCCGCGCAGCATCGCGACCACGACGGCCTTCCGCAACGCGATGGCACTCGACGTCGCGATGGGCGGCTCGACCAATACCGTGTTGCACATCCTCGCCGCCGCGCAGGAGGGCGAGGTCGCCGACTTCGATCTCGACGTCATCGACGAGATCAGCCGCAACGTGCCGTGTCTGTCGAAGGTCGCACCCAACTCCGACTACCACATGGAAGACGTCCACCGCGCCGGTGGCATCCCCGCCATCCTCGGTGAATTGCGTCGTGGCGGACTGATCGACGACACCGTCTCCACGGTGCACTCGAAGACCATGGCCGACGCCCTCGACGACTGGGACATCCGCGGCGGCAAGGCCACCGACGCCGCGATCGAACTGTTCCACGCCGCGCCAGGTGGCGTGCGGACCGTCGAACCGTTCTCGACGAAGAACCGGTGGAGTTCACTCGACACCGACGAAGAGGGCGGCTGCATCCGCGACGTCGAGCATGCGTACACCGCAGAGGGCGGATTGTGTGTGCTGCAGGGCAACCTGGCCGAAGACGGAGCCGTGCTCAAGACCGCGGGCATCAGCGAAGACCTCTGGCATTTCCAGGGTCCCGCGCGCGTCGTCGAAAGCCAGGAGGAGGCCGTGCAGGTCATCCTGTCCAAGACGATCCAGGCAGGCGAGGTGCTCGTCGTGCGCTATGAGGGCCCGTCCGGCGGCCCGGGCATGCAGGAGATGCTGCACCCGACCGCCTTCATGAAGGGCACCGGCATGGGCAAGAAGTGCGGGCTCATCACCGACGGCCGGTTCTCCGGTGGCTCGTCGGGTCTGTCGGTCGGCCACATCTCCCCCGAGGCCGCCGCGGGTGGTGTCATCGGTCTGATCGAAGACGGCGACCCGATCCTCATCGACGTCAAGACTCGCGCGTTGAAGGTGCTCGTCGACGACGACGTGCTCGCCGAGCGTCGCGCCAAGATGGAGGCCTCCGAGCGTCCGTGGCAGCCCAAGGACCGCCAGCGCACGGTGACGACTGCGCTGCGCGCCTACGCCAAGCTGGCCACCTCCGCTGACAAGGGCGCTGTTCGCCGAGTCGACTGAGAGTCTGGGCGTCTGAGCGTCCGGCGTACAACTCCAACAAGAAGGGCCCGACCAACTGGTCGGGCCCTTCTTCATTGCGTTGGTGTCTTTACAGCGGGGCTGTCAGCCCGGGTTGCCCGGAGAGGTGAACGGGTCGGTGCCGTTGCAGAAGATCCAGATCACGCACGCGACGGCGATCCCGACGACCAGCCACAACACCGAGCCGATGAACGGTCTGCGGGCCCAGCCACGCGGATAGTCCAGTGAGTAGAGCCCCGGCCCGGTGAGGATGATGGCGGCGGCCGCCGCGGCCATCATGAGCTCGAACTCGACGCCGCTTGCGCTCGCGAAGAACTCGAACCCACCGGCGAGCGTTGTCTTGAATGCGGCTGCCAGCAGCATCACCGCGAGAATCGCCGACGCCCCGATCGGCGTGAGCAGCCCGACGATCACCATCAGACCGCCGATCGTCTCGGCGAGCGCGATACCCGCTGCCAGCGGCTTGGCGGCGTCCGCTGCGAATCCGATCGCGGGGTTCGCGGGATTGAGGAGTTCATTCTGGAACCCGTCGAGACCTGTGCCGGTCCACCAACCGAACAGGTGTGACAAACCGTGCGCCATCACGACGACTCCGACGGCCACGCGTAACAGCAGCAGCCCGAGGTCGAGGGTGCCGCGTCGCACGCGCGGCTCGGCGACCGCGAGCGACTCGTCATGGTCGGCGTGTACCGGCGCAGGCACTGCGTCGACGTCGGCCCGCGCACTGCTGAATCTCGCTGTATCGACGGGCTCAGGAGTGGCGGGGTCGACGGGTTCGGCCGTCGCGGAGTCGGCGGCGTCGTGTTCGGGTTGAGGGGTGGCCGTATCGATGATCGCGGTGTCGTGACGCTCGGTCGAGGCGGCGGTGACCGGGTGGGCAACGTCCCCGTGCTCGCGCGCAGGTTCGGGCGTTGCGGGCTCGGAGCTCGCGAAACGTTCGGTCGCGGCGTCGTCGATACGTTGCGGCGCGGGCCTGCGGCGCCGTCGATGCCCCGTCGCCCCCGCGGCCGACTCTGAGGACACTGCTGCCGGCGGCGTCGGCTTCCCAGCGGGTGGGGTCGTGGCGGAGAACGGGCGCGTCTGCACCTCGTCCGGATCGAGATCGTCGAGTTCGTCGACGCGAGTCATCCGTCCACGAGAGTGCCTGTCGTAGAAGGCATCACGGTCGTCGGCAGGACGTTGTTGGATGGGGATCTGCCCGGTCGTCTCGTCGTACGGACTCGCGGAGTCGCCGTCGGAACCAACGTAGGGTTTGTTGCTGCCCGTCTCCGCGTTGCCTGCCGCCACGCGCCCGGTGCCGCTGCCTGAACTTCCCCTCAGACCGCGATCGTCGGAGTTCGACGCCGCTCCGGAGACGTCGTCGGTAGAGGCCCGGTCGTCTCGTTCAGTCACACAGTCGACTGTAGAGCGTCGCCGACGGGCCACCGCCCAACAGCGCGCGGTGAGTCGTCGACCATCGCCTACTGTGGTGTGCATGCGAGAGGGGCGGAACAAGCGGCATCGAACCGCCGGATCCCGGCGGGTGCGCCTGTGGGCACTGCTGACGGGGGCGATCATGCTGGCGGCGGTCGTACTCACCGGGTGCGCAGACTTCTCCGCTCAGGACCGCGACCGCGCGGCAGGCGACTTCTCGGCCAACAACGATGCGCCCCAGAATCAGCAGCAGACGCCGACCCCCGAGCCCAGCACCCCGGAGAATCAGGGTCCGCCGCCGACAGGCCCGTGCGTCGACCCCGACCCCCAGGTCATCGCCACATGTCTCGCGTCGACCGGAGGACTCATGCCCGGCGACGATCAGGCGACCACAACGGTCGTCGCCGAACGCACGACGGGCAAACTGATCACCGCCAAGCGCTATGGACCGCAACGAGCGATCGCCTCGTTCGACGTCGACGGCTCGGGCGACGGCGGACTCGTCGACTTCGCGTTGTCTCCGACGTACAGCCAGGACCGGCTCATCTACGCCCTCATCACCACCCCGTCGGACAATCGCGTGGTCCGGATCGCGCCGGGCGACGTCGCCAAGCCGATTCTCACCGGGATTCCGAAGGGTGCCACCGGAAACATGGGGGCTTTGTACTTCCGCTCCCCCACCGAGCTCCTCGTCGCGACGGGCGATGCGGGTGATCCGTCGGCGGCGGCAAACCCTGCGTCGCTCGCGGGCAAACTGCTGTCCGTCACCTCGTTCGGGTCGGGCGCCAATCCGCCACCGAAAGTCGTCGCCTCCGGATTCGGATCGAACGTGGCACTGTGCCACAACGACACCGGAGCGCTCTACGTCGCCGATCGCACCTCGACCGAGGATCGCTTGCAGATCGTCGAGTCGGCCGGGCCCAAGGTGCTGTGGACGTGGCCGGACAAACCCGATGTCGCGGGTTGCGCGGTCTCATCGGGCCAGATCTTCGTAACCACCACGCGCACCCAGCAGATCCTCGCGCTCACCGAACCGACACGAGAGAAGCCGACGATCACTCCGCCTGCCGTCGTTCTCGAGAAGCGTTACGGCGCTTTGGGTCGGATCGTCAGCTCCGCAAGTGGCGCAATGCTTTTCGCGACCGTGAACAAGGCGTCGGGCAAGCCTGTCGCCACCGACGACCGCGTCGTGCGCTTCATTCCGCCCGCGTCGTCGGAGAATCGGACCTGAGGTACGAGCCTCGTTTTCCGTCACCCGTTCGTCGTACGGATTTCGCGATACTGCCGATCGGTGACATGGGCGCGCTCTACGCTGCCTTCACCACTGATCATTCAGCGAAAGGCACGGCCCATGCGTCGTCGCGTTCTGGTTCTCGTACTCTCGTTCTTCCTCGCCCTCGCATTCGGGTCTGCCGGTGTGGCCACCGCGGCACCGGGTTTGGGCTCCTCCGATTTCGGCAGTCTCGGCGGCATCCCCGGCCTGCCGGGCACCTCGGCCGGCTGTTCGGCGGAACTCTACAGCCCGGGCGATTGGCGCCTCGGCCCGAAGGAATTCGCCACGGAGGCGCCGGTCGGACCTCAGTTGGCCGGCTATAAGCGCCTCGGCAACTTCACCGACGGCAAGGACTTCCTGACCAAGTGGTGGGACCCGGACGCGAAGCCCAAAGCAAACTGGCGCTATCCGGAACAACAGGGGTACGTTATCAGGAACGGCAAGCCCATCAAGCACCGCGCCGCGCTGGACGTCGGCAAGAGCATCGACCGGTACGGCGGTGAGGGTGGCAACTTCTTCGCACCCACCGGCACGAGTTACATCAAACGGTCACTGCCGCCGTCGAATCTCGTCAACAGCTCCAGCCCCCGGTATTGCAACTACCACGTGTACCGCGTGGTCAAGCAACTCCCGATCTACACCGGCCCGATCGCACCGGCCTTCGAACAACCCGGTCTCGGCACTCAGTACGAGGTGGTCCCACAGCTTCTGCCGAGCCGCCCGGAGTGTGGAACCGACGTCAACGTCGGCTGGCTGCTGTGCGCCGGATACCTGCTGCAGACGTTCCCGCCGGTGACCAGCGGATGACCGGTATCGACAGCGGGCTCGGCGAGTCGATGACGACGCGCATCGTCGAGCTCGGCCGTCGTATGGGGGCGACCACCGACGACCTCCCCGAGCTGTCACGTCTGCGCGACGACGGTGTTCCATCATGCTGGCAGCAGGACGGCGTGTGGCATCTGACGGTCAGAGAACGTGCACGCATTCTCTCCGACCGACAGACCACCTCTGCCGACGAGTTTCTCTTCTTCGTCGCCGAACAGATATCGGATGCGAAGTCGCGACGACTGCACCCGCCCGGCACCCCGGATTTCCGCAGGGTGTCGTGGCAGGCGCAGTACGACATCCTGCACGGCGTCGACCCGGAGTGGGCAGACACGTGGCTCGGTCAGACGCGGTCACGACTGGTCGACGCCGGCGTCGACGACGATGTGCTCGCGCTTCTTCCAAACGCGAGCTGATCGGCTCGGGCGTCGTCAGGAGCAGGCGGCGATGACCAGTTCTTTCACACGAGCCGGGTCGGCCTGACCGCGCGTCGCCTTCATGACGTCGCCCACGATCTTGCCTGCGGCCGCAACCTTGCCGCCCCGGATCTTGTCGGCGATGTCGGGGTTGGCGGCCAGTGCCTCGTCGACGGCCTTCTGCAGTGCGGAGTCGTCGCGCACCACCTCGAGGCCACGGTCGGCCACGATCTGCTCGGGTTCGCCCTCGCCGTCGAGCACCGCGACCGCGACCTGCTGCGCGAGCTTGGTGGTCAGCTTGCCCTCGTCGACGAGTCCGATGACCGAGGCGACCTGCGCCGGAGTGATGGCCAGATCGGCGAGTTCGACCTCGCGCGTATTGGCCTGTTGCGCGAGGAATGACACCCACCAGCCGCGCGCGGCTTCGGGAGCGGCACCCGCATCGACGGTCGCGATGATGAGGTCGACGGCGCCGACGTTGACCAGGTCACGCATGACCTCGTCGGACACGCCCCACTCGGTCTGGATCCGCGCGCGTCGCACCCACGGCAACTCAGGCAATGCGCCTTGGATCTCGGCCACCCATGCCGAATCCGGTTGCACGGGAGGCAGATCGGGCTCCGGGAAGTAGCGGTAGTCCTCCGCGGTCTCTTTACGACGCCCCGCCGAGGTGGTGCCGTCGGATTCGTGAAAGTGACGAGTCTCCTGCACGACCTCGCCGCCCGATTCGAGAACCGCTGCCTGCCTTCGCATTTCGTAAGTGACGGCGACCTCGACACTCTTGAGCGAGTTGACGTTCTTGGTCTCGGTGCGGGTGCCGAACTCGGAGGCATCCTTGCGCATCAACGACACATTGGCGTCGCAGCGCAGCGATCCCTGATCCATGCGGACGTCCGAGACGTCGAGTGACTTGAGGAGATCTCGCAACGCCGTGACGTAGGCGCGCGCGACCTCGGGTGCGCGCGCTCCGGCACCGGTGATCGGCTTGGTGACGATCTCGACGAGCGGCACACCCGCGCGGTTGTAGTCGAGGAGGGAGTGGTCGGCGCCGTGGATGCGGCCGTCGCCACCCACATGCAGCGACTTGCCCGTGTCCTCCTCCATGTGAGCGCGTTCGATCTCGACACGCCAGGTCGTTCCGTCGGAGAGCGCGACGTCGAGGTATCCCTCGTAGGCGATCGGGTCGTCGTACTGGGAGATCTGGTAGTTCTTCGGCTGGTCGGGATAAAAGTAGTTCTTCCGCGCAAAGGTGCTCGACGGCCGGATGGAACAGTTCAGCGCCAGTCCGATGCGTATCGCGTACTCGATGGCCTTGGCGTTGGCCACGGGGAGTGATCCGGGCAGGCCGATGCACACCGAGCACACCTGCGTGTTGGGATCGGCTCCGAAGGCGGTCGGGCACGCACAGAACATCTTGGTGTCGGTACCGAGCTCGACGTGCACCTCGAGTCCCATCACGGGATCGAACTTCTCGATGACCTCGTCGTAGTCCATCAGTTCGGCGGTCGCGGCAGTCATGGCGTCCAGTTTATGCGTGCGCGCATCGCCCGGTCGGTCGGGTCGTGTGCATCGACGGCGCGCATCACCGAGCCGCGCCGAGCGGGGCCCGTCAGCCGAAGATGACCCGCATTTCCTGATACTGGGCCGCGGGGACCTGCTTGTGGTTGGCCAGCGCCTCGTCGAAGGTGGTGCGCTCGATCTCGGTGCCACGCAGCACCACCATCTGCCCCCAGCCCTTGTCGGCGACGAGATCGGTCGTCGCCATGCCGAGTCTGGTGGCCAGGACGCGGTCGAACGCCGTCGGCACTCCACCGCGCTGTACGTGGCCGAGCACGGTTGCGCGGGTCTCGATTCCGGTGCGCTCCTCGATCATCGGGGCGAGGACCTCGGCGATGCCGCCCAGTCGGGGCCGGTTGAAGCCGTCGAGCCCCTTCGTCGAATGTGCGGTCTCCATCTCGGGCAGTTTGAAGCCCTCGGCGACGACGACCATCGGTGAGCGACCGCGGTTCTTCACGCTCGTCACCCAGGCGCAGATCTGATTGAGACTCTCGGGATGCTCCGGGATCAAGATGGCATGCGCGCCGCCCGCGATTCCGGAGTGCAATGCGATCCACCCCGCGTGACGGCCCATCACCTCGAGCACCATGCAGCGTTTGTGCGAGTTACCGGTGGTACGCAACCGGTCGATGGACTCAGTCGCGATCTCGACCGCGGTGTTGAAACCGAACGTGTAGTCGGTCGCGGCGATATCGTTGTCGATGGTCTTCGGCACGCCGACGATGTTGATGCCGTCTTCGAACAGGCGCTGCGACGCTGCGGCCGTGCCATCGCCGCCGATGGCGATCACACCGTCGATCTCGAGGTTCTTGAGGACCTTCTTGATGTTTTCCGCGCCACCGTCCGGCTCGGAGTACGGACCGAATCGACTGGTACCGAGGATGGTTCCGCCCTCGTGGCTCAGACCACGCACACGGGCGCGGTCGAGCTCGATGATGTCGCCGTAGACGAGTCCGTACCAGCCGTCACGAAAGCCGACGAACTCCTGCCCATAGACGGTTTCTCCCTTGAGAACCGCACCGCGGATGACCGCATTCAGACCCGGGCAGTCGCCTCCGGAGGTGAGAATGCCGTATCTCTTCGCCATGTCTCTTCGTGCCTTCCGCCGTCCGAGTTGCCGCTATCCGAGTTAGCCGCCGGGGTGAACGCTCACTGGTGAACGCTTACTTGGGTGAACGCTGTCCAATCTAGTTGGCCGTCGTGCCGTGCGCCGTGCGACAGCGAATGCCGTACAGCCGGTGTTCATCACTTCACACCGTGCTCGTAGGCGTAGACGACGGCTTGGGCGCGATCGCGCAGGCCGAGTTTTCCCAACAATCCACTCACATGTGTCTTGACGGTCTGCTCGGTGACGTACAGTTCGCCCGCGATCTCGGCGTTCGACTTGCCCTCGGCGACCAGTTCGAGCACCTCACGCTCGCGCGGGGTGAGGGATGCGAGTTCCGGCGATGAGGTGCGGCGCTCACGCCGCGAGGTCACCTCGGCGATGAGTCGGCGGGTGATCGACGGCGCCAGCAGCGCATCGCCCGCCGCGACCACCCGCACAGCCCGGACGAGCTCGTCGGCGGGCGCATCCTTGAGCAGAAATCCCGACGCCCCGATCCGCAGCGCTTCGTACACGTAGTCGTCGATGTCGAAGGTCGTCAACATCAGCACGCGCGTCTTGCCCGCGGCGCCGTTCGCCGGAACGCCTGCGCCCGTACCGGATTCGACGCCCGCCTGACTCGCCAGGATGCGCTGCGCCGCCCACAACCCATCGCGCCTGGGCATCCGCACATCCATGAGCACGACGTCGGGGCTCACCCTGGCGCACAGTTCGACGGCCTCGACGCCGTCGGCGGCATCACCGAGCACCGAGAAGTCGGGTTGGGCGGCGAGCAACGCCGAGAATCCCTGTCGGACCATCGCCTGGTCGTCGACGATGACAAGCGTGATCGGCACCGGATGCACGCTACCTTTCTGCATCCGAAGAATCTGTATTTGATGAATCTGTATTTGATGAAGCAGTGGGGTCCGATGATGCGGTTGGGTCCGATGAAGTGATCGCGCGCTGGTTTCCGGTGGGAACCCACGCGCGGACGGCGAATCCGCCGTCAGGGGTGAGCGCGGTGACGAGTGATCCGCCGACGCTGCGCGCCCGATCGGTCATACCGGGGATACCGGCTCCGTTGCCCGCAAGATCCAGCGGCGGTTCGGTGCCCGGCCCGTTGACGACTGCGAGTTCGAGCTGACCTTGTGCACCGTCGCGCAGCCAGATGTCTGTCCGCGCTCCCGGCGCATGGCGGGTGGCGTTGGCCAGGGACTCCTGCACGATCCGATACACGGCCAGACCCGACGCCTCGCCGACGTCCGTTCCGGGCGTCGCCAGATGCAACTGCACGTCGGCTCCTGCCCGACGTGTCGCCTCAACCAACGACTCGATGTGTTCGAGCCCGGGGTTGGGCGCTGTCCGCGCACTCGACGCATTTGAGGTGTCGTCGGGTTCACGCAGCACGCCGAGGAGCTGGCGCACCTCGTCGAGCGAGGTGCGCGCCGCCACGGCGATCGCGTCGAATTCGGCCGCAGCGGCGTCGCTGACGTCGGGCAGTCGATACCGAGCGGTCTGCGCCATCACCACCACCATCGACATCCGGTGGGCAACGACGTCGTGGAGGTCACGCGCGATGCGTGCACGCTCCTGCAGGACGGCCGCCTCGGATTCCGCCGCCTTGGTCTCCTGGGTGCGCTCGGCCAGCTGCCTACGAGATGCCAGCAGCCCGCGCACAAGGGCGATGACGATGGCACCGAACGTCAGACCGAAGATCCATCCCGGCCGCTGGTCGTCGGGGGCCGAATTCGTCATCACCAACGTCGACGCCAACCAGATCACCGGCAGCCACCGGAGCGGGCATCGGAGTGCGGCCATGAACGACAGCACAAGGATTGCGATGATGTGCGTCACCTGGATCGACCACGGCCACCCGCCCACCGTGGGAACCACCGACCCGATGATCATCGCCGCGAGCAACGAGATCGCCCATCCCACAACGGGAGCCGACCACCCCAGCGCAACCGGCCATGCGATCGCCGCGGCCACGGCGGGCATCGCGTACGCCGGAACGTC